>JAYUBD010000480.1:0-13865 GCA_043740995.1 Caulobacteraceae bacterium
CGGGGATTCCATGGAGGGCGTGGCGACCTCGACCACGGCGCGCGGCGGCGCGGGAATGGAGCGGGCGGCATCGGAGCCGGCGGCGGCGGGAGGCCGTCCGTAAGGGCGAACGCAACCTGCGGTCAGGCCTGCTCGCACCCCAGCACACCCGCCCCTTCCAAGGCCGCCACCGCCTCTCCCGACATTCCCAGCCACTCGCCGAGCACGTCCCCATTGTGCTCGCCCCGGTGCGCGGACGGCCCCCTCACCCCGCTCTTCGCGCCTGAGAACCGATAGGGAGACTGGGTGGTGGGCCGCACACCGCCCGCCCGGTCGTCCACGTCGACGATCGCGCCGCGATGGGCGACGGTGGGTTGGTCGCGCAGGGTGGCGCCGGTGCGGACTCGGCCCCAGGCGACATTGATCCGGTCGAGGGCGGCCTCGACCTCGTCCCAGGTGGCAAGCCCGGCCATGAAGGCGGTGGCGGCGGCGCGGCGCGCGGCGATCTTGGCGTCGAGATCCATGTCGGGCGTGGCGGGTTCGGCCAAACCGCCCTTGGTGCTGAGCAGGCGCCACAGCCAGCGGAAATCCGCCGAGATCAGGATCGGCCCAATGCCGGTTTCCCAGGTGTCATTGGGCAGGCCCATGGTGTGTTCGGCGTCTTCCAGTTCGTAGTGAATCTGGTCATCGGTGGCGATGGTGGCGTCGATCATGGCGATGTCGATGTGCTGGCCGCGCCCGGTGCGCTCGCGCATGATGATAGCCGCGAGCAGGCCGACCAGGCCGTGCAGGCTGGCATTGGTGTCGGCCACCGACAACGGCAGGTCGCCGCGCCCGCCGCCGCCCCGGCGAATGGCGCGATCCATCAGACCGGCTTCCGCATGGATGATCGGGGCATAGGCCGGTCGGCGGCTTTCCGGACCATCATGGCCAAAACCCGAGATCGACAGCATCACCAGGCGCGGGTTTATCTTCGCGAGGTCGGCATAGCCCAGACCCAGCCTTGGCATCACGTCGGGACGATAGTTCTCGATCACGATATCGGCCTTGGCCGCCAGGGCGAACACCAGGTCACGGGCGCCGGGCGCGCGTAGGTCCAGGCTGATATTGCGTTTGCCGGCGTTCTGCTGGTGGAAATAGCCAGGAATGCCGCCGGTCATCTTGCCCCACAGGCGCGTGACATCGCCGTCGGGGGGCTCGACCTTGACCACGTCGGCGCCCAGATCACTCAGCATGCGCCCGGCGAACGGCCCGGCCAACACGCGCGAGAAATCCAGCACCTTGAGTCCCGCGAGGGGGTAGCCCGGTTCGGTTGCGCTCATGGTTGTCAGCCCCTAACGCCCCGTGAACACCGGCTCGCGCTTTTCGACGAACGCCTTGCTCGCCTCACGGTGATCAGCCGTCTGGCCGCAATGGACGTGGTGGGTGGCTTCCAGGTCGAGGCAGTCGTCGAGTGCGCCACCCATTGCGCGGTTGAGGTTTTCCTTCATGTAGCGGTAGGCGACGGTGGGGCCGCGGGCGAGACGCAGGGCGATCTCACGGGTCTTGGCAACCAGGTCCTCCGGCGCGCACACCCAGTTGGTCAGACCAAGCCGCAGCGCCTCGTCGGCGGTGACGCGATCCGAGAGATAGTAGAGCTCGCGCGCCTTGGCTGATCCGACCAGCTGGGTCATGAAATAGGTTCCGCCATAGTCACCGGAAAAGCCGACGCGGGCGAAGGCGGTGGTGAGGATGGCGCCGCTGGCCATGATCCGCATGTCGCAGGCCAGCGCCAGGGCGAGACCCGCCCCCGCCGCCGCGCCCGGCAGAGCGGCGATCGTGGGTTTAGGCATGGTGAACAGCTTGCCCGCCGTGGCGCGCTGGTTCAGCCGCTGGCGATGAATGGCGCCATCGATGGTGTTGTCGCCCACAGTGCCGTCGCCCCGGGCGGCCATGCCCTTCACATCACCACCAGCGCAAAAACCCTTGCCTGCCCCGGTCAGCACGACGCACTTCACCGCCGGATCCAGTTCGGCGACAGCCAGGCGCCGGCCAAGCGCCGCCGTCATGGCGCCCGACATGGCGTTGCGCGCCTCTGGCCGGTTCAGCGTCAGGGTCAACACGCCGTCGTCGAGCGAGGCGAGCAGGTCTTCGGTTCCGGTATCGACGGCGGTCATGGGCATTTCATATCCTAACGGTGGCAGGGCGTGAACGGGGGCCGATCAACGGCCCTTCCAGTTGGGTGCGCGCTTTTCGGCAAAGGCCTTGGGGCCCTCGATGAAGTCTTCGCTGCGGACCAGCGCCCGCACCGAGTCGTAGGGCGTCTCCATGCTGTCGCGCAGGGAGGCGGCATCCAGGCTGCGATAGACCACATCCTTGCTGGCCCGGATCGACAGGGGCGAACAGGCGAGGATCAGATTGGCCCAGTCCAGCGCCCTGGCCATCAGCTGGTCATGCGGGACCACCTCATTGACGAAGCCCAGGTCCTTCCCTTCGGCGGCGGTGACGTGGCGTCCGGTGAGGATCATGCCCAGCGCCCGCTTGGGGCCGATCTGCCGCGGCAGGCGGTTGAGGCCGCCGGCCAGGGCGGCCAGACCCACCTTGGGTTCGGGCAGGGCGAACACCGCCTTGTCCGAGGCGATGATCAGGTCGCAGGCCAGGGCGATTTCGAAGCCACCGCCCATGGCCACGCCGTTGACCGCCGCGATCACCGGCTTGGTCAGGTCCCAGCGCGAGGTCAGACCGCCAAAGCCCATCGGCATGGGCGACCGCTCGCCGCCCTCGGCCTGGTAGCGCAGATCATTGCCGGCGCTGAAGCCCCGGCCCTCGCCCGTGATGATCGCCACCCAGGCCTCGTTATCGGCCGCGAAATCATCGAACACCCGGCCCAGCTCGGCATTGGCCGGCGGATGCAGGGCGTTGAGCCGATCTGGTCGGTTGATCCTGACGGTCCAGACGTGGCCCGTCTTTTCAACGAGGCAGAATTCAGTCATGCGGCGTTCCTGTATTCATGGGTTGCGGCCTGGCGGGCACGTCGCTTGGCTGGGATGTTTGGCGGGGCCAGGCGCACGCTTCGAAACCGCGGAGTTGCTTCGCGCCATTTCGGGTTGACGGGGATTGGGGGCGTCTCAGTCGGCATTTTGCGTTATCTCCCCACCCGGGCGATCGCCGCCTCGGCCAGCGCCAAAGAGCGCTCGATGGAAAGGCGCACCGCCTCGACATCAACCCCCGCCGTGCTCTTCTTGCCCTCTTGATAGCGGGCATAGACGCCGTGATTGATGCAGGCCGACTTCCAGCGGTTGAAGCCGATATAGTAGTCGAGGTGCGACAGATCCCGCCCCGTCCGGGCGGCATAGCGGTCGCGCAAGGCGGTGCGCGAGGGAAAGCCCGGCGGCGCGAGCGCGGCATCGGGGCGCGGCGGCTCCGGATCGCCGGGGTCGGGCCAAAAGTTCAACGCATAGGCCAGATCCGCCAAGGGATCGCCAAGGGTCGAGATCTCCCAGTCCACCACCGCGGCCAGAACGCCGCCCGGCCCGACCAGGCAATTGTGCGGCCCGAAATCGCCATGCACGATCCGCGCCGGACCCTGGTCCGGCAGGTGTTCGAGGAAATAGGCCTTCAGCGCGTGAGCGCGGGGATCGTCATACTGGGCCGGCTCGGCCGATGCCGTCCACGAGCGATGCCAGGTCTTGACCTGGCGGGCGATATAGCTGTCGGTCTTGCCCAAATCGCCCAGGCCGATGGCCTGGGGGTCGAGCGCGTGCAGATCGGCCAGCGCGTCGATGAAGGCGTGGGCGAAGGTCGCGCGCACCGCTTGGGGCGCCCATTTTTCAGTGTCGGCCGCCGTATAGAGCGGGTGGCCGTCAATATGGCCCATCACATAGAAACGCGCGCCTGTGATGGTGGGATCGTCGCAAAAAGCGATGGCGGCGGGCACCGGAACCCTTGTGGCTCCCAGCGCGCTGATCAGGGCCCATTCGCGCGCCATGTCGTGCGCCTTGGGTAACAGTTCGCCGAGCGGCGGGCGGCGGATCACCGCCTTGCCGCCGCCGGCGTCTTCCAGAAGATAGGTCAGGTTGGAATGCCCGCCCTGCAGCTGGGTCCAGACCAGGGGCGCGGTGAGCGTCGGCGCGTTGACGGCGAGCCAAGCCTCCACTGCGGGGACGTCATAGCCCGGGAGTCCAGTCCGCAGATCCATGATGGCGACCTCCCGCCCGGTTTCTCGTCGATCGCACGTCGCGCCATACGTGTTTTGACAGTCATTCCCGGGGCGGGCAACACTATTGGACCCGTTGCGCGCCGGCCTCTTGAACTGGCCGCCGGCGCCCCTCTAAGTGGGACGCGGCAAGGAGTTGACACCCATGACGACCGATACCTTGCGGGGGCGGCGAGACCGGGCCCTAGGGGCCGGGGCGGCGCTGTTCTATCAGACCCCCTTGCACATCGTGCGCGGCGAGGGCGCCTGGCTGTTCGATGTCGACGGACGCCGCTATGTCGATATGTACAACAACGTCCCTTGCGTGGGCCACGCCAATCCCGCGGTGGTCGAGGCGATGGCCAGGCAGCAGGCCACGCTAAATGTTAACAGCCGTTATCTGCACGAGGGCATTGTCGCCTTCGCCGAACGTCTGACGGCCCTGCACGGTGACGCGATCGAGAGCGTGGTGTTCAGTTGCAGCGGCACCGAGGCCATCGAAATAGCCCTGCGCATGGCGCGGATGGCCACCGGGCGAATGGGCCTGATCTGCACGGACGCCACCTATCACGGCAACAGTGAACTGGTCAGCGGCCTGACCCGCGTGCGCCATGCCCAACCCGAAGGCGAGCATGTCCGCGCCATCCCCTTCCCCGACCTGTACCGCCCGCTCGTGGACGGCTTGACCGAAAGCCAATTGGCGGACGCCTATCTCGACCGATTGGACAGGGCGATCCACAGCCTGGAAGTCGACGGCGGCGGGCTGGCCGCGTTGGTCGTGTGCCCGATCTTCGCCAATGAAGGTCTGCCTCGAGCCCCCGCCGGATTCATCGCCCGGGCGGCGAAACGGGTGCGCGCCGCCGGCGGCCTGGTGATCAGCGACGAGGTTCAGGCCGGCTATGGCCGCACAGGTCGATGGTGGGGCTATCAGGTCGCCGGCTTCGAGCCGGACATCGTCGTCACTGGCAAACCGATGGGCAATGGCCTGCCCCTGGCCGCCACCGCCGCCAGCCAGAGCCTGGTGGAAACCTTCCGGGGCCGGACCCGCTATTTCAACACCTTCGCCTCCAGCCCGCTGCAGGCCGCCGTCGGCATGGCCGTGCTGGACGAGATCGAGGGACGGGGCCTGCCGGACCACGCCCTCCAGCTTGGCGGCCATCTGCAGGCGGCGCTGACGGCGCGAATGCCGCGATGGCCGGCCATGGGCGAGGTGCGCGGCGAGGGCCTGTTCATCGGCGTCGAGATGATCAAGGCCAATGGCGACGCTGATCCGCTGTTGGCTATCGACCTCGCCAATCGCTTGAAGGACAAGGGCTTTTTGACCAGCCATGCGGGCGCCCTGGCCAATGTGCTGAAAATCCGCCCGCCCCTGGTGTTTTCCCAGGCGGACGCCGACGCCTTTCTAGATGCTTTTGACGCCGTGATCACCGACCTGAATGGATAGGGCGCGCGCGGCGGCGCTTTACACTCCGGCCGCGCGGACGGCCCTGGAGTCATTCACCATTGAGCCCGTGGACCTCGCTGTGGTCGCGGTCTCCGAGAATGTCACGTTCAAGGTCAACGATGCCCGGGACGGGGACGCCTATGTCCTGCGTCTGCATCGTCCGGGCTACCACACTCTGGACGAACTGAACGCCGAACGGGTCTGGACCGCCGCGCTGATTTCGGCCGGCATTCCAGCGCCCCAAGGCGTCGCGACGCGCGACGGTCGCCAATTTATCGCCGTTGACATCGCCGCGACCGGCGAACGGCGCCACGTCGGTATGCTGCGCTGGACCCCAGGCGAAGTGCTGGGCGAGGTTCTAAGCCGAGAAGACGACGAACGCGTCACCGAACACTATTTCGAACGTCTGGGCGCGGTGGCGGCCAGGCTGCACCATCAATCCACCGGCTGGGCGCCGCCCGCCGGCTTCACCCGCCACATCCTCGACCGCGAAGGCCTGATGGGCGAAGCTCCATTTTGGGGACGATTCTGGGAGCATCCGTCGTTCTCCACCGCCGAGCGCGGGCTCCTCGCCGACACCCGAGACATGATCAGGGCGGCCCTGGACCGCTATGGCCGGCGAGACGCAACCTTCAGCCTGATCCATGCCGACCTGCACCCCTATAATGTGCTGGTGAACGGCGAGGACCTGACGGTGATCGACTTCGACGACGCCGCCTTTGGCTGGCACGTTTACGATATCGCCGTGGCCTTGGGGCATTATCAGGCCGCGCCAAATTTCACGATGATTGTCAGTCGGTTCCTGAGCGGCTATCGAGCGCATCGCCCTTTCGCCGATCACGACGAGGCCCAGCTGCCGATGTTCATTCTGATGCGCGGTCTGGTGCAGTTGGGCTGGATCATGCAGCGACCGGAGCTTGACCCGCCCAAATTCTTCGACGCAATGAAGGCCGTCCTGTGCGCGAGCTGCGCGGCGTTCCAACCCGCCGCCTAACCCGCGGCGACAATCCATCCAGAACCATGAGTTTCCAAAATAATCGCATGACGCCGCAAGACACGCCCGATGGCCTCCGATCGATCGACGCGGTGACGCGCAGCCTCGCCTCCGTGGGTTACATCTCCACCGAGTCTATTTCGACGGCGGTTTATCTCGCCCATCACCTGCGCAAGCCGGTTCTGATCGAGGGACCGGCGGGGGTCGGCAAGACCGATCTGGCCAAGTCAATGTCGCAGGCATTGGCCTATCCGCTGTTGCGGATGCAATGCTATGAAGGCCTGGATGAGAGTAAGGCGCTGTATGAATGGAAATACGGAAAGCAGCTTCTCTATACTCAGATCCTGAAGGAAAAAATCCACAACCTGATCGCCGAGGAAGACACGCTCGATCAATCTTTCGACAAGCTGGCCGGGTTCAAAGACCTGTTCTTTTCCCGCGAATTCCTTGAGCCCCGCCCCTTGTTGAAGGCCATGGAACAGACCGGCGGTTCGGTGTTGCTGATCGACGAAATTGACAAGTCGGACGAGGAGTTCGAGGCCCTGTTGCTGGAAATCCTCTCCGACTATCAGGTGACGGTGCCGGAGATCGGCACCATCGAGGCCCAGACTCCGCCCCTGGTCATCCTCACCTCCAACAACACCCGGGAACTGGGCGACGCGCTCAAGCGCCGCTGCCTGCACCTGCATATCGACTTTCCGGACGCCGAGCGCGAGACCTTGATCGTCCGGACGCGGGTCCCGGATATTTCGGCCGCCCTGCTCGCCCAGATGGTGGCCTTCGTCCAGGCGGTGCGCGGCGAGAACATCCGCAAACTGCCTTCGATCAGCGAGACAATCGACTGGGCGCGCACCCTGATCCTGCTGCACGCCGAGGCGCTGGATCCGAAAATGGTGCGCGACACCCTGAACGTCATTCTCAAGCGCCAGACCGATATCAACGAGATCGCTCGCAAGGTCGAGGTGCTCACCAAGACGGCGCTTGGCGAGGCCCCGGCGCAAGCCGCCTGATGGAGCGCACGCTCACCAACTATATCCGCGCCCTGCGCGCGGCGGGGGCGGCGGTGTCGCCTGCCGAGGCGATCGACGCGGCGCGCACCCTGGCCTTGATGGGCTACCAGGATCGAGCGGTGCTCAAGCAATCCCTGGGCGTGGTCCTGGCCAAGTCGGTGGACGAGAAGGAACTGCACGACAAGCTGTTCGACCTCTATTTCAGCCGCCAATCGGCCGCGCGCCCGGCCGAGGCGCAAAACAGCGACCAGGGACAAGAGGCCGGCGAGACATCCGCCGACGCCGACAGTTTCATGGACCTCGCCCAATCCACGGACGCCGACCGCATGGCGATCGCCATGGGGCGCGCCGCGAGAGCCAGCGGCGCCGATGAGATCCGCTTCGCGTCGCAGGCTTCGTATTTCTCGCGGCGGATGCTGGAGACCCTGGGGGTCGAGGACCTCGAGGCCCGCCTCGCCGCGCGCCTGGCGGATCGCGATGCCGACGCTCAGACCGACTCCCGCGTGATGATCGACGCCCGTACCCGCCTGCAACGCCAGGCCAGGGCGGTGGTCAATCAGCGATTCGAGGTGTTCGGCCGGTCGGCCACCGATACCTTCATGAACGAGGTGGTGATCAACCGGCCCATCGACCAGTTGGCCGGCCGCGACATGGAGCGCATGAAGGTGCTGGTGGCCAAGATGGCCAAGCGCCTGGCCGTCAAGCATGCCCGCCGCCGCAAGGTGCGCAACCGCGGCCAGCTCGACATCCGCCACACCCTGCGCGCCAATGCCGGACATGACGGCGTGCTGTTTGACCTGGTCTGGCGACGCAAGAAAAAGGATCGACCGAAGATCGTCGCCATTTGCGACGTGTCCGGTTCAGTGGCGCAATATGTGCGCTTTCTGCTGCTGTTCCTCTATGCCCTCAATGACAAGGTCACCGATCTGGGGGCCTTCGCCTTTTCGTTCCGCCTGCGCGACGTGTCGTCGGACCTGAAGGATGCAAACTTTGAGACGGCGGTGAACCGCATCATCCGCGAGGTCGGCGGCGGCAGCACTGACTATGGCCAGGCGCTGCTGGACCTGAAGGACAATCATTGGGAGACGATCGACCGGCGCACCACGGTGCTGATTCTCGGCGATGGACGATCCAACTATGGCGATCCCGGACTCGAGATCATCCAGGAAATGGCCGACCGCGCCAAGCGGGTGATTTGGCTCTGCCCCGAACCGCCCAATCGCTGGGGAGTCGGCGACAGTTGCATCCCGCAATATCGCCCGTTCTGTGATCATCTGTCCTATTGTTCCACCGCCGTGGATATTGAACAGGCCCTCGACGACGTCCTGATGGCTTATGATTGAAGGGGGCGGCCTCAGACTTCTCCGCCCTCGCCGATGCTCCGCATCGTCTTTCCCTGCCGCTTCCGGGAAGCGAGGAACAGCGCCTCTCCTCCCTCCTCCGCATCGGGAGGGACAAATCGCAAAGCGCTCAGGGTGGAGAAGTCGCTAGCCCCGATACTGCCGATTGAGTTTCTGCATGCCTCTGATCCAGCGATTATAGTCGCCGGCCTTGCGCTGCATGTATTCCAGAACCACCGGATGCGGCAGCACCAGAAAATCCTCGGCTTCGATGGCGCGCACGCAGGCTTCGACCGCCTCTTCCGGTTCGATCATGCCATCGACGCTGGCGACGCCGTCGGGATTGCCGGCGGTCATCGCGGTTCGCACCGCCTGGGGGCAGAGCACCGAGACCTTGATGCCGTCATCGCCGTGGGTGATCGCCAGCCATTCGGCCAGGCCCACCGCCGCGTGCTTGGTCACCGCATAGGGAGCCGAGCCGATCTGCGAGAGCAGGCCGGCGGCGGATGAGGTGTTCAGCAGATAACCGCCGCCGCGGGCGATCATGCGGGGGACGACGTGGCGGGCCGCCCAGACATGGGCCATGACATTGATGTCCCAGATCCGTTGCCAGCCCTCGTTGGAGGCCTCCGCGCCCCCGCCGATGCCGATGCCGGCATTGGAGCAGAACAGATCGATGCCGCCGTGATCGGCCTCCACTGTTTCGATCAGGTGCTGGATGTCGGCTTCCCGGCCGACATTGGTCTCGAACGCGATGCCGCCGACCTCGGCCGCCACGGCGCGGGCGCCATCGCCATTGAGGTCGGAACACACCACCAGTCTCGCACCCTCGGCCTTGAACCGCCGCGCCATCGCCCGACCGATGCCGCTCGCGGCCCCGGTCACCACGATCGTCTTGTCTTTCAACTGCATGGTTTCTTAGCCGTCGTAGCCGGGCAAATGACGATCAAGTTTGCGCAACAGGCCGGGCCAAGGCAAGGCGCCGCCGAGGCCGCGTGCGATCTGCTGGGCCACCACATCCTGCGCCGCCTGCGGGGCGATCAGCACATTGTCGCGGCCCGCCGACAGCGCCATGGTCTGCTGTTTGCAAGCGCGCTCCAGATAGAACATGTTGGTCCAGCAGTCGCCGGCGGTCTTGCCAAGCGTCAGAGTGCCGTGATTGCGCAGCAGCATCATCGACTTGTCGCCCAGATCCGCCACCAGCCGGTCGCGCTCGTCATGGTCGAGGGCGATGCCCTCATAGTCGTGATAGGCCAGATGCGGCAGGCAGATCATTGCGTGTTGGCTCAGCGGCAACAATCCCTCCTTCTGGGCCGAGACCGCGACGCCCTGATCGGAATGCAAATGCATCACGAAATGCGCGTTCTCGACGGCGGTGTGTACGGCCGAGTGGATGGTGAAGCCGGCGGCGTTCACGAAATACGGGGTTTCCTGCAGTATCTTGCCCTCCAGGTCGATCTTGACCACGGACGAGGCGGTGATTTCGTCAAAGAACAGGCCGTACGGATTGATCAGGAAGTGATGCTCCGGCCCGGGCACGCGCGCCGAAATGTGCGTGTAGACCATGTCATCCCAGCCATAGAGCGCGACCAGACGATACAGCGCGGCGAGCTCAACCCGCGTTTGCCATTCCTCGACTGAAACCTTGCCCTTGAGCGAGTTGAGACCCGCAAGCGATCCGTCGGCCATGTCGCATTCTCCTCGAAAAATCGAACCGAAGCGACCATCGCCCGGCGGGCCGCCCGGGTCAAATAACTTCCGGTTGGATCGTCCCCGGGTGACAAGGCGGCACTCGCGGGCGCATGGTCGGGTTAAGCGTCAGCGGACGAACGGAATGCCGGAGGTTTTGCGTTGGACCTGTCCTACAGCCCCGAATACGAGGCCTTTCGGCGCGAGGTCGTCCATTTCCTGGAAACGCACAAGGCCGAAGCGCCCGGCGTCGGGCGGGGCGACGGCCGCGCCTGGCAAAAGCTTCTGATCGAACAGGGCTACGCGGCGCGGACCATCCCCCAGGTCTATGGCGGCCACGGCGCGGCGCCCGACATCCTGAGATCCCGGATCATCGCCGAGGAATTCGCCCGCGCCCAGATCAGCCAGGGCCTGGGCGGCCAGGGCATTTCCATGCTGGTTCCCACCCTGCTTGAGGTCGGCACGGAGGATCAGAGGCGCCGGTTCATCGGCCCGACCCTGCGCGGCGAGATGTCTTGGTGCCAAGGCTATTCCGAGCCCGGGGCCGGCAGCGATCTTGCAAATCTGCGCACCCGGGCCGAGCTCGACGGCGATCACTGGGTGATCAACGGCCAGAAGATATGGACCAGCAGCGCGCATTTCGCCGACTGGATCTTCTGTCTGGTCCGCACCGAGCCGGACGCGCCCAAGCACCAGGGCATCAGCTTCCTGTTGTTCGACATGAAGACGCCCGGCATCGAGGTCCGCCCCCTGGTAGACATGACCGGCGCCGCCAATTTCAACGAGGTGTTCTTCACCGATGTGCGCGTGCCGGCGCATCAGATCGTCGGCAAGCGCGGCGAAGGCTGGCAGGTGGCCAATTCGATCCTGCGCCATGAACGCGGATCACTCGCCGACCCCAATGTGATGCTGTCCCGCCTGGGCGCCCTGACCGATCTGATGAAGAGCGAGACCCTTGATGGGCGACCGGTGATCGATGATCCGGTCTATCGGGATCGCCTGATGCGCATCCAGGGCCGGGTCCTGGCCATGCGCTGCAACGATCTGCGGCTGCTCAGCGCGGCGGTCAACCACCAGGAGGCGGGCCTCGCCGCCATGGTGGTCAAACTGCAGGGCACCGAACTTCGACACGAGCTTGAGGGGCTGGCCATCGACGTGATGGGCGAGCCTGGCCTGCTGTACGGCGAGACCCCCCACTTGCAAAACGGCGGTTCCTGGCAATGGAACTACATGTTCTTCCTGGGCCTGATCATAGGCGGCGGCACCTCGCAGATTCAGAAAAACATCATCAGCGAGCGCGGCCTTGGTATGCCGCGCGAGCCGAAGCCGGCCAAGGCCTGAAGGAGCCCGCGATGGAATTCGGCCTTTCCCAGGAACAGACCCTGCTGCGCGATCAGGTGGGGCGCTATCTTGGCCAAAGCGGCGGCCTGGCGCGTACGCGGGCCTTCACCGCCGGCAAGGAAACCCGCGCGGACGACCTGATCGCCGGCCTCGCCGAACTGGGCGTCCCCGGCATCATCATCCCCGAGGCGCATGGCGGCGTGGGTCTCTCGCTGCTCGACGCGGCGCTGGTGGCCGAATTGCTGGGTCAGCATGTGACCCCGGCCCCGTTCATCGCCTCGTCGGTCATCGCGCCGCTCGCCCTTCTGCGGCTGGGGAGCGACACCCAGCAGGCCCGCTGGCTGCCGCGCATCGCGTCCGGCGCGGCAATCGCCGGGGCGGCCGTCTCGGAACTTTGCGGCGCCCGCCAGGAGGCCGGCGTCGAGGCGCGGGACGGTCGTTTGCACGGCAAGGCTCTGTTTGTCCTCGACTACGAGGCCGACCTCTATGTGGTGGCGGACCGCCAGCGAAGACTGCACCTGGTTGAGGCCGGCGCCGCGGGCCTCAACCGCCGAGCGATCTCCACCATTGACGTCACCCGCCCGACCGGCGAGCTGGAATTCGACGGCGTCGCCGTCGAGCTTCTGGTCGGGAGCAGCGACGCCGACGCGGTTGAGGCCGTGCTCGACGCCGGCCGGGTGATGTTGGCCGCCGACACCCTGGGCGCCGCGCAGACCATGCTGGATCAGGCGGTGGCCTATGCCAAGACCCGCGAACAGTTCGGTCGGTCGATCGCCAGCTTCCAGGCAGTCAAGCACATGTGCGCCGAAATGGTCGCCGCCCTGGAGCCGTGCCGCGCCCTGGTCTGGTACGCCGCCCACGCCCTGGACGCCCTGCCCGCCGAAGCCGCGCTCACCGCCTGCCATGCCAAGGCGCATCTGGCCGAGGTCGGCACGATGGTCGCCCGCACCGCCACCGAGGTGCACGGTGGCATGGGCTTCACCGATCTGGTCGGCCTGCACTATTGGTTCAAACGCATCGGCTTCAACCGCCAGATGTTGGGCTCGCCGCAGTTCCTACGCGCCCGCGCCGCGAGCCTTCAGGGGCTGGCGGCATAGGAAAAGCCCCGACCCGTTTTCCCGGCGAAGGCGGCGACCCATCCATGTTCACCAACGACCTCTTGCAGGCTGCGGGGGCGTCGGGTGTGGGCGTTGCGTGGCGTCGCCAGGGCGAAAACGGGTGCGCCGTCAGGCCTCTCCCAGCGCCTGGCGATCCTTGTCACGCCGTTCGGCGAAGATTTCCGCCAACCGATGGGCCTGCAACAGGGTCTCGCGCCCCTCCTTGATCGCCCCCGGACTCTCCATGACCTCGCTGGCCTCGCTCAGGCGCAGCAGGGCGGCGACAATGCCGCGAAGATTGGCGCCGCCAAGCCCGCCTGCTCGGCGCGCAGTTCCGCGGTGCGCGCGATAACCTCTGGATGGCGTATCAGGCGGTGGGAGTGACCATTGCCAGGTGCAAAGCCGGCTTCCTCATAGGCGTCGCCGGGCGAGAAGCCCTTGGCGCGGGCCCGGCCCGCCGAACGGCTTGTCGTTGCGCACATAGACCCAACGTCGGGCGACATCGCACTTGCCGTTGGCCAGGACCGGCACGGTGGCGTCGTCGCCGTGCAGACGCGCGGCGGCCAGGACATGGGCTTCGATAAGATCGTGGAGCGGCCTGAGCACCGACGTGCAAGCCCCGACCTGATCGGCCAGGGTCGAGACGCTGAACGGCACGCCTTCAAGGGCATAGCGCTCGGCCTGACGGTTGAGCGGCTGATGCTGGCCGAACTTCTCGAACAGGATCATTGCCAGCAGGCTGGGGCCCCACAGCCCCCGGGGGATGACATGGAACGGGGCCGGCGGCTGGCTGATCG
>JAYUBD010000481.1:0-4441 GCA_043740995.1 Caulobacteraceae bacterium
CTCATCGCCTCGATGATCTGGCTGTCCGAATAGACCCTGTGCCCGCGGCCGGCCACTTCGATCACCTGGACCCCGGGGTGGGCCTCCAGTAATGCGCGGCTCACGTCGTCGACCACGCTCGGGCTTTCCAGGAACGGCCGGGGATCCCCCAGCCGCTCCTCGCCAACCAGCGCAATCGTCGGCGCAGACAGCCGATCCAGGAGCGGTGTGTAGTCCCGGGGCTCGGTGATGCCGGCCCCCCAGCCGAAGATCCGCCAGATGAAATCTCTGTCCTCGTCGCGCGCCTGTTCGTAGAGGGCCCCGAAGGGCCATGCCGAAGAGGGTCGAAGTGGCGGATCGGCCAGCACCAGGGCGCTGACCAGGTCACCCTCCAGCGCCAGCGCCACCAGGGCGCCGGCCGAGACGCCGGTGACCGCGGCGCGTCGGCCGTTAAGCCGCCGCCGCAGCGCATGGGAGAAGGCGAACCCGAATGCGCCGATCGAACAGGCTATGAGCGGCGGGCAGTGATTGCCGGGCAGGTGCGCGCGCCACACGTCGGCGTCAGGCAGGATGTTCTGGCAGTTGCCCATCTGGGTGGGCCGCGCGAAAGCCCCGGTGATCACCAGGTGGACCGGCCGGCCGGTGTCGCGGCCCTGGAAGACGATCGGGCCGAGCGGGGTGGGAATTTCCATCGTCGCCGATATGAACCCTCCCTAGCGGTCCCGCCAGGACTTGAACCTGGAGCGTCAGCTTCGAAGGCTGCCGTGCTGTCCGTTGCACCACGGCCCGCCGATGAGAGAAGACACAAGGGCTAATATGGGCCTGATGAAACAAAAAACACGCAAATGGAGCGCAAGTGACCGTCTCAACTATCGGAATTGATGGAGATGATACTCTCTGGCACAACGAGGCGCGCGTCAATTTACGACAGTGTAAGTCATTGATTATGATCGTTTATCCCAGCCTGCGAAAATCACCAAAACCGCAGAAGGCGGCGCAAAAGGGGTGAACAGGGCGGGAACACTGAGCCACTTGCGCTTTGCTTGCGCTTTCACTTGCGCCCCGCCCGCTCCATCGCATCGCGCACGTCGTCGGGGGCGAGCTTGGCGTAGCGTTCCGTGGTGCTGGCCACCGATTGTCCAAGGGCCTTGCCGACCGTGTAGATCGGAATGCCCTTCTGCACCGCCCACGAGGCGAAGGTATGCCGCAGGACGTGCGGGCTGAACCCGTCGATACCGGCACGCTCGGCCGCGGCGATGCAAGCTTTCGCCACCCGTTCAATTCGTTCCCCTCCCCAGGTGATGACGTGGGTTCCCTCTCGATGTCGATGAGCGTGCGCCAGCATCCGGCGCAGCTTGCGGGTCATCGGCGCCACAGTGCGCCGCTTCTTGGTCACCCGACGGCCCGGCTTGCGGAAGTCGATCAGGCCGGCATCGAAATTCACCCGGTCCCAGGTCAGGTCCAGCACCGCGCCGGTCCTGGCTGAGGTGTAGAGCGCGAGCCGGGCAAACAACAGGACGTGCCGCTGGCGCTTCCCGCGCAAGGCCCCGAACAGCTTGGCGACCTCGTCGCGGGTCAGCCACCGCTCTCGCGCCGGGCTGGGTGTCATGGTGAAAATCGGCGGGCAAAAGGCAATCCGCTTGCGCTTCACGGCCCTTTTGAGCGCCGCCGACAGCGTCGACAGGTCTCGGCGTATGGACTCGTCCCCCGCGCCCCGTTCGCGCCTGTGGTCGCGGTAGTCTTCCTGCATATCCAAGGTCAGGCTGAGAGCGCCTGTGGCGCCGAAGAACGGCTTCAGGTAGCGCATGGACAGGTGGGGGCCATCTGGCCGCATCAGGCCCTTGGCGTGGCTTTCCCAGTACCAATCGAGAACTTGGGGGACGGTGAGGTCGGCAAGGGGCTCCTCGGCGCCGGCTAGGCGGAACGCCGCGAGGAAAGCCTCTGCTTCATCATGGCTTGATGCCCGCGTCGAGACGCGGCGAGAACGTCCACCTTCGAACCACTGGACGTAGTAGTTTGGGCTCGTGGCGATCCTGATGAGACTGAAGATCGGCACTGTTCGAGATAGGCCTCCAAATCGGCGCGGCGGTACTTAACGAGCCGGATGCTCACCTGGCAAGCCAGGATGACCCCAGCGGCGCGCAGGCGGTCCAGGGTATCGAGCGAAACACCCAGGAAATCTGCAGCCTCGTAGCGTGACAGAACACTTCGCGTCGTCATTGCATGTACTCGCTGAGCCCCAGGCCGAACAGCACGAGCCCACCCAGGGCGGCGGCGACCACGACGGCGGTAAGGACCGCGCGGCTCATGTTTGAGCCCCTATCCTGGCCTCGTGCGTCGCGACCCCGTGCGACACCGTGGAGTGGTCCCGGCCGCCCAGGCGCGCGCCGATCTGCTCCATCGTCCACCGGTGACGGCCGTCCTCGAGTAGGCGGTTATACATTTCCCACATGGCCTCTTGGCGGGCCCTGGCGATGTCGCCCTTCTTGCTTCGCCCCCCCAGGTCGGCGGCCTTCAATTTATGCTTCAGCGCGACCGCTGCGATGATCTCGCTGGTTGTCAGGGCTTGCTTGACGACTACCAGGCCCCTGGCCTTGCACTCGGCGGCCAGGGTCTCGTGCAGATCATGTCTGGCGATCATCTCTTGCATGGCGGCGATCTCTCGCTCCAGCAGATGGTCGTCGGGAGAAAGGGCGACGCGGCTCATGAGTTGGCCATCTCCAACAACCAATCGGCATGGCACGCCTCATCGAGGTCGCACCAGCAGGCCAGGTTCAGGCCACGCAATTCCGCGACACGATCCATGAAGAAGGCGCGATCAGCGTTCGACATTTCGGCAATGTCGAGTTCGTAAGCCTCGCGAGTGGATCCGGCGTAGTTGCCATAGGGGCTCGGCCGGCTGACCTTCACGGTGTTGGGCGGCATCCGCCATCCCTTAGTCCGGCGCAGTTGGACGCGGATCGGTGCATCTGTCATGCGGCGCCCCTGGCGGCGCCGACCCGCCCTACAATCACCTCCACCCGCCCAGGCTTCTCGGGCGAGCAGAATTCGTAGGACGGCAGGAAGCGCGCGTCGTTCACCTTCAGCGCCTCGGCGATCCCGTCGAGATAGGGCTTCATGCGGTTTGGAAAATTCGTCCTGTCGCCGCGGCGATCGGGCGGGATGAAGCGGATATGCACGCCGATGTCGCCGGACGCGGGGATGTCTCGCGGCGGGGCAGCGAGCGTCGCCTTCCTGGCCCAGTCGCGGTGCACTGCCGTCGGGCTGCTCTTGGAGCGCCAGTGGCCCTTGGCGTGGCCCGACAGGCTGGATGGCGGGAAGGGCAGCACGATGCTCATTCCGGCGCCATCGGGCAGGGGCCGCGCCAGCAGCCGAGCGCGCGCAGCGTGTCGGCTTCCATCCCGCAACGCGCGCAGCGATAGGTGACGCGGGGCCCGCGGCCGCTCGCCGCCACAAGCATCAGGACGCCGAATATCGCCGAGGCGACGCCCGACCAGAACAGGGTGTGCAGCCAGTCCGGGGCGCTCATTGGAAAAACCCCTCGCGGATCGCCGCTGTACGATCAGCGTACACTCTCAGTGCCGAGGTGATCCACGATTTCATGACCTGGCCGACATCCCAGAGGACGAGGGTCGCCCAGATCATCCATGCGGCAGCTATCAGCGAGGCGCTCACCAGCCTCGCTCCTGGCGGCCGACCGCCCAGTCGCTGGCGTGGGCGTATCCGTCATCAGGCGCCGCCTTCAGCGCGGGCCCGAACTCGATCTTGACGAAGGGCGAGACGGGGACCGGCGGCGCGAACTGGAAGCCCACGACAGGATGCATAACGATGAAGGTCACGCCGGGGTGTTTGGCCGCGAGGCGCTGCGCTTCCTCGACGGCGATCTCGTAAGTGGCGTGCTTGACGCGCGGCTCATGGGTGGCGAGCGGGGCGCCGTCATCGCGTCGGACCATGAAATACTTAGGGGTCTTGCTCATGCGTTCTTCCTCATGCGGATTTCGGCTGTCAGCTCGGTGGCTGTGTCGTAGGCTACCCGGAACACCGGATCCTCTTGGCGCAGACGGCCGATCTGCTGGTTCATGATGTGGTTGGCGGCGGCGGCCATGTTCTTCAGGCTCTCGCCGCTCAGGGCCTGGTAGCGCCTGGCGGGGTTGGTGGTGACGCGGGTCATTTGCCCACCAGGGCCGCGATGAACACGCCAGCCAGCACAACCAGCATGACTGCGGCAAAGATCGCAAAGCCGCCCCAGAAGGGCGCGGTCACCCACCACCACGACCAGCTGATGACGTGCATCAACTTGAGGCCGACGAATACCACACCGAGTAGGCCCAATACGCCGATGCCGCCGCTCGACGACGATGAAGAATTCTCGCTCATGTTCCGTTCCTTCGGGGCTGATCTCGCCCGGCTTCAAAGTCCGCGTAGACCTGGGCGCATCGGGTCGGCGGGTAGATGTCGTGGG
>JAYUBD010000482.1:0-4438 GCA_043740995.1 Caulobacteraceae bacterium
ATCGGATCGTGGTCGAGGATCGCGGGCAACCGTCCGTTCGGGTTTACCTGCCGGAACTCCGGCTTCAGGTGATCGCCGCCCAGCATGTCGTAGGCGATCAGCCGGTAGGGCAGGCCGGTTTCCTCCAGCATGATCGTGGCCTTGTGGCCGTTGGGCGTCGGCACGAAATGGACGTCGATCATGCCGTGGCTCCTTGGCGGTCGGCGAACCGGACGCGGGCGGCGTTGAAGGCCCGGTCGAAGGCGGCCCGCCCGCCGGCGTACCCCGCCACGGTGAAGGTGCAGCCGTAGATCTTCCAACCCGCCGCGCCGCGCCGCAGGCTGTGCCGATAGGTCCCGCAGGCGAAGGCCTGCAGGTCGCTCTCGCCCTGCCGGATGAAGTGCGCGGCGTCGACGTAGCTGGTGACGCGGGCCTCGCCGCTGTCGAGTTCGACGACGAAGTTCGAGACCTTGTGATGGGTGGCGTCAAAGGCGCCGAGCAGCTTGCAACGGTCGACCCAGGTCTGCGCCGGCATCACCCCGTGGATCGAGCCCAGGGAGCTGTAGTCGAGGTCGATCTTGTCCTCGAAGAGGGCGCGAAAGCCCGTCCAGTCGCCGGCGTCCAGCGCCACTGCGTAGGCGATGACGACGTCGGTGGCCGCGGTGCGGGCGGCGAGCGCCTCCAGGTCTGGACCCTGAGACATCCGCCGCCCTTTTCCGTCAGAACTTCATGCCAGCTTCGATCGCGACATTGCGGGTTTCCTCAAGGTAGAGGATCGCGCGCGGCACCGGGGTGATCGGCGCCGGCAAGTTGAACGCACTGCCCGTCGTCTTCTCGTTGGTCAGGTTCTTGCCGACCAGCGCCAGGTGCCACTTGTCGTCTGACGGCGCGTACTGGATGCGCGCGTCGATCTTGGCGTAGCCCTTCTGGATACCGAACAGCGGGCTCTGGTTGTCGGAGTCGAAGTACTTGGAACGACCCGCGACGCCGACCGTGCCTTCGATGTAGTGATCGTTGGCGAGGTCCTGCCGGTAATGGCCCTGCACCGTGAAGCTGAACTTCGAGGTGTAGGGCAGGGGCGAGCCTGCGATGTTGTTGGCGGCGACGCTGGCCGGCACGGCGGCGTTGCAGGTCGCGACCGGCTGTGAGGCCAGGCATGAGGCGCCGGGATAGTTGTCGTACTTGGCGTCCTGGTAGGCGGCGGCGGCGGTGAAATCCAGGTTCTTCATCGGGTACCAGGCGGCCGAGCCTTCGACCCCCTTGGAGCTGGCGCTCGCCGCGTTGCCGGTGACATAGGTGGAGATGGTTGGGTTGTAGACCGACACCTGCAGGTTATCGAACTTGGTGTTGTAGACCGAGACGTTCAGCACCACCCGGCCGTCGTCGAGCGTCGACTTGATCCCGGCCTCGTAGTTCTGAGATTTCTCCGGCTTGAACACGAAAGTCGCGTTGGTCGTGCCGTAGGTGTTGGACACGAAGCCGCCGGACTTAGAGCCCTTGCCGTAGGTCGCGTAGCCCATGATGTGCGGCGTGAAGTCATACTGCACCGTCACCGAGGGGTCGGTGTTGGTCTCGCTGATCTTGGCGTTCGCGGTGGTGTTCACCGGCCGTAGCGCGAAGGGCCCGTAGCGCAGGCGGCCGAAGAACAGGCCACGCTTGTCGGTGCTGGTGTAGCGCAGACTGCCCATAAGCCGCAGTTGGTCATTCACGTGGAAGGTGCCCTGACCGAACACCGAGGCGCTGGTCGCGACTTGGCGGAAGTCGGTCTCCAGCAGGCCGAAATATTTCAACGCCGGGATGTTGAACCCGCCGAGCTGGGTGAGCTCATACTTTGAACGGTCGGCATAGACGCCGACGATGTATTCGAACCGATGGCCAGTCGGCGAGAGCAGTCGCAATTCCTGCGACATCTGCATGAAGCGCTGGGGATAGCTATTGTAGACGGTGTTGAGCGTATTCCCTCCGCCCGGCAGCGCCTGGTCGAAATTGTTGATGATGTTCGACTTGAAGAACGAGTAGCCGCTGACCGAGGTCACCGTGAAGTCGCCCAGCGACACGTTGCCGGTGCCGGATATCAGCCAGGAGACGTCCTTGGTCCCTTCCTTGCCCAGCGGGTTTTCGGTGCTGTAGCGGTATTCGTGGGGGTGCTGGCCGCCGGTGAGCACGCCGGAGACGTTGCTGCCGCCGAGCACCGCGCGGTTCGCGTACTCGACCTTCGTGGTGTAGTCGTACTTGTCCTGCGCGTAGCGCAGCGTCAGGCGCGCCATTTGCATCTTGTTGGATGGCCCGTCGTCGCCAGTGGCGTTGTTGTGGATGTAGCCGTCCTCGTCGAGCGCGCGCACCGCCAGGCGGGCCGAGAGGTGTTCGGTGATCGGGCCGGAAACGTAGCCGGTGCCCTCCACCCCCTTGAGATCGAAATTGTAGAGTCCGGTGACCGCCCCCTCGAAGGTCGAGGTCGGGCCGGCGGAGACGATGCTCACCGCGCCGGCGGCGGTATTGCGGCCGAACAGAGCGCCCTGCGGCCCGCGCAGGACCTCGATCCGGGCGAGGTCGAAGAACGGTGACTGCGCCTGATGGTTGCGCCCGGCGTAGATCCCGTCGACGTAGAGACTGACCGATTGATCGAACGAGAAGTTGGCGGGCGGCGAGCCGAAGCCGCGGATGTAGATCACGTCATCGCCGGCCGTGGACTCGACCGAGACGTTCGGCAGCAGTTTCACGATCTGCTTGAAGTCATTCGGGTGGATCTGCTCGAGCTTCTCGCCGGAGACCACCTCCATGGAGATCGGCACCTCCTGCAGCTTTTCCGCGCGCTTCTGCGCGGTCACGACCACCTCTCCGAGTGTCGCAGGCGCAGCCTCGGCGGCCATGGCGGCGCCGGCGCAGGCCCAGGCCAGCATGGCGCTCGTCAAGAGTATCCGACGCATCATTGTCTCATCCCCCTATTTGATCGCGCCCCATTTTCAGGGCGTTTTTCCCGCCGACGCGATGTCAGACGGTCAGTTTTGTTGATGTATTCGTTAGATAACTAAGCAATTAGATCAATGGAGCGCCACTCGTGAACTCATTGGGCCGGTCGTGTGCGCGGAGAGAAGCGGTCGCCGCTAGCGGGCGTCCTGGAGTTCTTTCGTCTTCAGCACCACGTCGCGCGACTTCTTGCCGGCCGCGTCCACGGCCTCATGGGCAACGTCGGCGTCGGTGAAGCCGGGATGAGTCCAGGCGGCGAACTCGAGCATGGCTCCGTCGGGATCCCAGAAATAGACCGAGCGAACGAACACGTCGCTGGTGACCTCGGGGCTCACCTGGTTCGGAGAATTGTCGTGGTTGAGAACCGGGCCCAGCTTGACCCCCTTGGCGCGCAGCTTGTCGACGTATTCGTCGAACTTGTCCGGCGAGATGTTGAACGCGATGTGATTCATCGAGCCATGAGCTGAGGCGATGTCGCCGCCGCCGGGAAGTTGGGCCGGCGCCGATATCCCGGGGGCCGCCTCCGGCGAATGGGGGAACCAGAAGAAGGCCAGCGAGTCGCCATTGCCGATGTCGAAGAAGAAATGCTGTCCCATCCCGCCGGGCAGATCGATGGTCTTGACGAGGGGCATCCCGAGGATATCCCGATAGAATTCCACGGTGCGCGCCATGTCCTTGCAGACGAGCGCCAGGTGATTCACGCCGCGGATGTCGAATTCGCGATTGACCGGCTTTGACAAGATATCCTCCTGGTCGCTGCCCCGCGTTGGCCGGGGTCCATGTTGCCACCAGTAAACGCCCGCGCTCGAACTACGTCAATTTGATTGACATCAAATCTTGGCAGCGGCGTCACAAGGCGAGCCCGGTTGGACCGAAATCGCTTAGGATGCTAACCAATATTCGATGTCGCGGGAAGACGAAATTGTCGAGAGCCTGAAAGCCGGCGGGTTTCTGCAACCCGGTGTGAAGCCGCGTCTGGAGAGCCTGACGGGCGGCGTTTCCAGCGACGTCTTCCGCCTCGAGACGCCGAACGGCGTCTACTGCGTCAAGCGCGCGCTGGCGACGCTGCGGGTCGCGGCCGACTGGCGCGCGCCGGTGGAACGGTCGCACTACGAGGTCGAGTGGCTGCGGGTCGCGCGGACCCTGGTCGGAGACCGGGTTCCGCGGGTGATTTTCGAGGACCGCGCGCGAAACGCCTTCGTCATGGAATTCTACGACCCACGGACCCACAACGTCTGGAAACAGGATCTCGCCGGCGGGCACGTGGACATCGAGGTCGCTCGCCAGGTCGGCGCGCTGATCGGCAAGGTCCATGCGGGGACCGCCGGGGACCTCGACGTCGCCAGGCGCTTTCCGACCGGCGATCTCTTCGAGGACCTGCGCCTTGCGCCCTACCTTCGTCATGCGGCCCAGGCGCACCCCGATCTCGCGCCGAAGCTGCTCGCGCTGGCCGATCGCACCGCCGCGACGGCGCTCGCCCTGGTCCACGGCG
>JAYUBD010000483.1:0-4433 GCA_043740995.1 Caulobacteraceae bacterium
CGTTCTGGTCTCGTTCATCAGCCCCTTCAGATCGGAACGTCAGATGGCGCGGTCCTTGCTTGATGCCGGCGAATTCATCGAAGTGCATGTCGATACGCCGCTGGCCGTGGCCGAACAGCGCGACGTCAAGGGTCTCTACGCCAAGGCCCGCCGAGGCGAGTTGAAAAATTTCACCGGCATCGACAGCCCCTATGAGCCGCCCGAAGACCCCGAAATCCATATTCCCGCCGATCGGCTCACCGCCGAAGCGGCGGCCGATCTGGTGGTGCGAGCCCTGGAATTACGCGGCGTGGCTACGGCGCCCGAGGGCGGTTATTCGATCTGAATTGGCGGCAATCAAAAGGTCAGCACGATCTTCCCGAAATGCTCGCCGCCGCGCATGGCTTCGAATGCCGCGCGCGCCTCGGTGAAGGGATAGACCTTGTCGACCACCGGCGCGATCCGATGCAGGTCGATGGCCTTGCACATCGCCTCGAACATGGCGCGAGAACCCACGGAAACGCCTTGTAATTTAGCGCCGGTTCCGATCATCGAGCCCATTTGCAACGGTTCGGACGCCCCGCCCAGTACGCCGATAATGGCGATGTGACCCATCAGGCAAATGGCGCGCAGGCTTTGTGTCAACGTTCCCGCCCCGCCGACCTCCATCACGAAATCCACACCCCTGCCTCCGGTCAGTTCGCGTGCCGCGACACCCCATTCGGGGGTGGTCTTGTAGTTGATCAGGTGATCGGCCCCGAGCGCCTTGGCCCTGGCCAGTTTCTCGTCGGACGACGAGGTGATGATCGTTCGATAGCCGGCCGCCTTGGCGAATTGCAGACCGAAGATCGACACCCCGCCGGTGCCTTGCAGCAGAACCGTGTCGCCCGGATGCAGTCTGGCGTCCTCGAACAATGCCCGCCAGGCGGTCAACGCCGCGCAGGCCAGGGTCGAGACCTGATGGTCGGACAGGAAGGCGGGAACTTTCGAGACGCCATCCTCGTGGAAGGTCGCCAGCTGGCGACCGGCCCCCGGGATCGGCATGCCCAGCGCCGACATCTGGCTTTCATGCGTGGGCTTTCCCGATAGCCAGGACTGGAAGAACAGGGTGGACACCCGATCACCCACCGCGAACCGCGTGACCTTGTCGCCCACGGCCTCGACAATGCCGCAGCCGTCGGAAAACGGCGTGAGCGGCAGGGGCGTCGCCCGCCCATAGACGCCGCCCACCATCAACAGATCTCGATAGTTCAGCGACACGGCGCGCATACGCACCAGAACCTCGAACGGGCCGGGCGCGGGGTCCGGCAGTTCCCTGACCTCGAGGTGTTCGAGGCCGACGCCGTCGACGAGTTGCAAGGCGAGCATGATGAGTGGTCTCCAAACAGGGAAATTGATGGGCGGATCAGGCGGGCCCGGGTATTTCGAGGCGGCGATGATGCGCCATGGCTTGATAGAGGACGATGATTTCGCGATCTTGCTCGGTGTCGCCCGCCAATTCGACCGCCTCATGCAGGGCAACCAGCAATCGGCGAAGCGTGGCGTTGGCGCGGTCGAGCGCCGACCAGCTCAAGTCGTCATCCACCCCATCGGCGGCCTCGGCGAGTGAACCGATCGACAGCGGATCGTAGCGGGAGGCGGCCTTGTCGAACAGCGCCCGCAAGGCGGCGTTTTCCCAGACCCGCGCGGCGACGCCCCGCTCGGCTTCCTGCGCCGCCAGGATCGCGATCATCGCCATCAGGCCAAGGCGTCCGACCATGTAGTCGCCGGCGGCTTCCGGCGGCATCGGCATGGCGAGGCTGAGAGACTGGCCAGTCAAGAGATCGGGGAGCGTTGGGGTCATCGAATGTCCAGGGTGGCCAGATGCCGCGCGAGGATCTCGTCCTGACGGCGGGCGGTGTACCAGCCTGAAACCGCGAGGATCGGCTCGACCATGCCGCCGTCGCGCCAGGCCTTAGCGGCCGATGTCCAGATGGCCTGGCCCTTGACCGAGGCGAACAGCGTCCACCACGCCATGGCCTTGGGATCGATATCCAGGCCGCTGGCCCGCCGCCAGATATCCAGCCCCGCCTCGCGGGACACCATGCCGGACACCTTGTCGGAGCCGGGCTTTGACCACAACGGATCCATGGCCCAGCCGAGGTCCTCAAGCGGATCGCCCAGGTGGGCCATTTCCCAGTCCAGCACCGCCAGGATTTTTCCGCGGTCGTCGTGCAGAAAATTGCCGGTTCGATAGTCACCGTGCACCACTGAAATCTTGACGGCGGGCGGCGGCGGCGACCGGCGCAGGCGGCGAATGGCGGCGCGCACGATCGGCTGGGGGTGTTGCTCGTCCGCCTCGATCACGCCGGCCCAATAGTCCAGTTCACGGCGCCAGCACTCTTGCGGGGCCGGCATCGTGGCGGCCTCGCGGATCGGCAGGTCCTCGACCGCTTCCCGCGCGATCCGACCCAGAAACGAGAAAAACTGCTCACCGATCGCCGGGCCGTGCGCGCCATAGGTGTCGGCGCCGACCGCGCCGCCGACCACGCCGCCGTCAATCCGGCGCATGATGAAGAACGGTCGCTCAAGCTCGGCGCCGTGCGTTTCCAGCAACAGGGCTTGCGGCGCGGCGACGTCCTTGCCCTCGAACGAGCGGATCGCCAGAAATTCCACCCGCCGGTCGGTTTCGATCAGGCTGTCCGGCGGGTCGCGCCTGAGAATATATCCCTGACGCTCGCCCTGGACCCGGGCGTCGAATCGATAGGTCTCGCGGCTGGCCCCGCCGGAAATGCGCGCCAAGTCGAAAACCTCAACCGGGTATCCCCAGGTGCGGCTCAGATAGGCGGTGAGCTGGTCAACCAGCGTCATGCATGGGCCTTGCTCGCTTTGCGCACTTATGATCGTCTCCTCACTCGCTAAGAACCTAGGGTCGTTGCGCGCTCAAACGCAATCGTGACGGAGGGTCAATCATGCACTGGCGCCCGCGACACTGGATGCGCCTGGCCGCGGTCAGCGGCCTGGCCAGCGTGGCGATCGGCGCCTTCGCGGCCCACGGCGTCACCGGGCCCCTGGCCAAAGAGCTGTTCAAGACCGGCGCCCAATACCAGGCCATCCATGCCCTCGCCGCCCTGGCCTGCGCCCTGTTCATCAACGATGCCGGGCGACGCGCCCGCACGGCCCCCGCCCTCTTCCTCGGCGGGTCTCTGCTGTTCAGCGGATCGCTCTATGCCCTGGCTTTGGGCGCGCCGCGCTGGGTGGGCGCGGTCACCCCGATCGGAGGGTTGTTGTTCATGGCCGGATGGGCAGTCTTGATCTGGGCGGCCGGCGCGGTCAAAACCTGAAGCGCCACGGCGCGGTCCTCACTCAATCGAACCGGAGATACCTGATGAACGCCCTCGACGCGCAAATGCCGCCTGTCCAGTACTGCGAGACCAACGGCGTGCGGCTGGCCTATTATGAGGCCGGTCCGCGCGGCGGCGTGCCGGTGATCCTCTGCCATGGATTCCCCGAACTGGCGTTTTCCTGGCGCCATCAATTGCGCGCCCTGGCGGCGGCGGGCCTGTGGGTCATCGCCCCCGACCAGCGCGGCTATGGGCTGACGGTTGGACCGGCGGCGGTGGACGCCTATGATATCGAGCACCTGACGGGAGATTTGGTGGGTTTGCTCGATCATCTGGGCGCGGAGAAAGCGGTGTTCTGCGGCCATGACTGGGGCGGCATCGTCGTCTGGCAAATGCCGCTGCGCCATCCGGGCCGTGTGGCCGGGGTGATCGGTGTCAACACGCCCTTCATGCCCCGCCCGCCGGCCGACCCCATCGCGATCATGCGCCGCCGATTTGGCGACGACATGTATATTGTCAATTTTCAAAAGCCCGGAGAGGCCGACGCGATCCTCGCGGCGGACGTCGCCCGCTCGATGAATTTCTTCATGCGTCGTCCCCTGGCCGATGCACCCCCGGCGGCGGGTGGTCTGTCCGGCGCGTCGGCCGATGAGGCCGGCGAAACGCCGAGTTTCGCGCTGCTCAAGGCGTTGCAGGCCTGGGACCCCGCCGAAGACCGGCGTGCCGGCTTTCTGTCCGCTGACGAGATGGCTTTCTTCGTTGAAACCTTTCAGCGCACGGGATTTACCGGCGGCATCAACTGGTACCGCAATTTCACGCGCAACTGGCAAAGCGCGGAGGGCATCGCCGACAAGGTGACGGTCCCTTGCCTGATGATCATGGCCGAGATGGATGCGGTTTTGCCGCCCTCCGCCGCCGACGGGATGGAGGCCTATGTCGCCGACCTGGAAAAGGCCCTGGTCAAGGGCAGCGGCCACTGGACGCAGCAGGAGAAGCCCGA
Source organism: Caulobacteraceae bacterium (assembly GCA_043740995.1). Taxonomy (GTDB): domain Bacteria; phylum Pseudomonadota; class Alphaproteobacteria; order Caulobacterales; family Caulobacteraceae; genus Acaudatibacter. The sequence continues at coordinate 4,303 of JAYUBD010000483.1, forward strand.
AGCGGTCAACAGCCTGATCATTGACTGGATGAACCGGCGCTTTTCGACGTAAGACCACCCCATGGATCGCACCGCGCTTACCCCCGCCCCGATGTCGCTCGCCGGACGCCGCGGCCTCTATGTGGAAACCG
>JAYUBD010000484.1:0-4425 GCA_043740995.1 Caulobacteraceae bacterium
GAAGGGGTGATCGCGGCGGCCAAGCCGTCGCCGGGCCAGGCCCCCGGTCGTGGTTTGCCCCCCGTGCATCTGTGGCGCCCCGAGCATTGCGGCGAAATCGACATCGTCATCCGCCGCAACGGCCTGTGGTTTCATGAGGGATCGCCGATCGGTCGCGAGGCCCTGGTGCGGCTGTTTTCCACCGTCCTGCGCCTGGATCCGGATGGTTTTCATCTGGTCACCCCGGTGGAGAAATTGAAGATCACCGTCGAAGACGCCCCGTTCATCGCGGTCAGTGTTGACCGATCCGAGGGCGCGGACGGCGGTCCGGTTCTGGTGTTCACCACCAATGTCGGCGACACGGTCGAGGCGGGCCCGGTTAACCGCATCCGCGTGCTGGCCGACCCGAAAACCGGCGAGCCGCGCCCCTATCTGCATGTGCGACGCGGCCTGGAGGCGCTGATCGCCCGCCCGGTATTCTATGAGCTGGCCGAATTGGCCGTCGATCGGGTTATGCCCGACGGCGCCGCCGCCTGCGTGCTGTCGGGCGGCGAATGGTTCGCCATCGGCCCGGCGGATGCGGCGTGAACACCGGCCCCGCGCGCTATCGGTTGAGCGAGGAAGCGGCGTCGCGGCCGGAGCTGCGCGCCTGGATCTGCCGGCATCTCGATCCCCTGGAAGTCCAGGCGGGGTCGGAGGTCCGTTCCGACTTTGATCTGGGACCCGGCCCGGCCGTGGCCGGCGGCGAAGCCCTGACTCCCGCCGCCGTGCTGATCGGCCTGGTCGAACACCCGACGGGAATGTCGGTGATCCTGACGCGGCGATCCGACAATCTTCGCCGCCACACCGGACAGGTCGCCTTGCCCGGCGGGCGTTGCGATCCCGGGGAGACACCCTGGGAGACCGCCCTGCGCGAAGCCCAGGAGGAAGTCGGCCTCGATCCGGCGCACGTCACCCTGGCCGGGCTTTCCACGCCCTACCGGACGGGCACCGGCTATTACGTTGTCCCGGTGGTGGGGTTTGTCTCGCCCGGCTGCACCCTGACCGCCAATCCGGACGAGGTGGCGGACATCTTCGAGACGCCGTTCGGTTTTCTGATGGACCCGGCCAATCATGAGCAGCGCGAGGGCGCCACGCCGGCGGGCGACCTGCGGCGCTATTATGCGATGACCTGGGAGGACCGACTGATCTGGGGGGCGACCGCCGGCATCCTGCGGGCCCTGTATGACCGACTCTATGGAGCGGCGATTGCTTAGGATCGCCCTGATCCGCCTGTTGATCTTCGCGGCGCCGTTCTGCGTCTGGTTCATCTGGCGGGACGTTGCCCGCCGCACGGGCCGCCCGATGGGCTCGACGCCCTGGGCCTGGCTGGTGGCGATCGGCGCCGTGCTGGCGGCGCTCTCTCTGATGGTGACGGCCCTGCTGCCCAAGGGCCGCGACACCGGCGCCTATGTCCCGGCCGAAGTGCGGGCGGACGGAACGGTGGCGCCCGGCCATTTCGTGGCCCCGGTGGCGCGGCGCGAGGCGTGGCCGTGAGCGATCAAATGCCCCCCCAGCCCTGGCTGACCCACCCCGCGACCCTGGCGGTGATGGACGCGCTGGAGCGGATCGGCGGCGCGGATTGCGCCCGGTTTGTCGGCGGCTGCGTGCGCAACGCCCTGCTTGGCCAGCCGGTGAAGGATATCGATATCGCCACCACGCTCGCGCCGGACCGGGTGATCGAGGCGCTGCGCGCGGCGGGCCTGAAGGCGATCCCCACCGGCCTGGACCACGGTACGATCACGGCGCTGGCTCTGGGGCGGACGTTCGAGATCACCACCCTGCGCCGCGATGTCGAGACCGATGGGCGCCATGCCGTCGTCGCCTTCACCACCGACTGGGCGCAAGACGCCGCCCGGCGGGACTTCCGCCTCAACGCCCTTTATGCCGACCGGGCGGGACAACTGTTCGACCCCACCGGCGGCGGCCTCGCCGACGCCCGCGCCGGGGCCATCGTCTTCGTCGGCGACCCGGCCCGGCGGATCGCCGAGGACGCCCTGCGCATCGCCCGCTTCTTTCGGTTCCTGGCCTGGTATGGGCGGGGCGACCCGGACGCCGCCGCCCTCGCCGCCTGCCACGCGCATCGTGATCTGGCGCGCGGCCTGTCGGCGGAGCGGATCGCCAGGGAACTCCTCACACTGCTGGCGGCGGACGATCCCCGCCTCGCGGTCAGCCTGATGGCCAAGACCGGCGTGCTGGGCGTCATTCTGCCCGAGGCGGACGGCCTCGCCCGCTTCGAGGCGCTGGTCCGTATCGAGACCGAGATGCTGTTCAGCGAAGACGCCCTTTTGCGTCTCGCCGCCCTGCTACCGGACGATCCCCCCACCGCCGCCGCCATGGCGGCGCGCCTGCGGCTGTCCAACGACCAGCGGGACCGCCTGGTGGCGGCGCTCGGGACCGAGCCGCCGCTGACCTCGTGGATGAGTCCCAGACAAACCCGCCAGGCGGTCTGGCGGCTGGGAACGCCGACCTTTTGTGATCGCGTGCTGCTGGCCTGGGCCGCCGCGCCGCGCCGCGCCGCCACGCCCCAATGGCGCGCCCTGTTGCCCATGGCGCAAAGCTGGAGCCGCCCGGTTTTCCCCCTGACCGGCGACGAGGTGATGGCCGCCGGCGTCCCGGCCGGGCCCCTGGTCGGCGCGATCCTGCGCGAGGTGGAATCCTGGTGGCTCGACAACGACTTCACCCAGGACAAGCTGGCGGTGATCGAACGCCTCAAGGCCGTGGCCCAGGGCATGGCCTATTGATCGATGTCGCCGCATCCCGGCGCGCGGGCTTCCCGCTAAGGTCGGGCCTTTCCTCGACCACCATGGCCGCCCCATAGCCACAGTCTATCTTCGGCATGGGTTCAATCGATTGGACGCAGGCGCGATGGAGGCCTAGTTAGCTCGCCGCTCGGACAGGCTTGGTCCAAGGCGACCGTGCCGCGGCGCCCGTACCCAAGGCTCAAGGCCAAACACCCAAGGAAGGACCCCCATGTCGCTCGCCACCAGCAAGACCCTGCAAAACCTGAAGGACGCGTTCGCCGGCGAGAGCCAGGCGAACCGCCGCTATCTGTATTTCGCGCAAAAGGCCGATGTTGAAGGCTATAACGACGTCGCCTCGGTGTTCCGCTCGACCGCCGAAGGCGAAACGGGCCACGCGCACGGTCACCTGGAATTCATGGAAGGCGTCGGCGATCCGGCCACCGGCCTGCCGATCGGCCCCACCGACCTGAACCTGAAGGCGGCCATCGCCGGCGAGACCCACGAATACACCGACATGTATCCGGGCATGGCGCGCACGGCACGCGAAGAGGGCCATGATGAGATCGCTGACTGGTTCGAAACCCTCGCCAAGGCTGAAAAGTCACATGCGGGCCGCTTCCAGCGCGCCCTGGACAGCATGGACTAAGCATCGATTCCCCTCGTCATCCGCGCGGGCGTCGTTCGCGCGGATGACGATCCTTTCGCCCGGACCCTGACATGACCGAGACCACGCCGCCCGCCGCGCCGCCGCGCGAAGGCAGCCTTGATGCGCCGTTTCGCCATGCCATTGCGTGGCGCGATCCTGACTTCCATAACCTGACCAAGGTCGAAGACGAGATGGAGCGGATCTTCGACATCTGTCACGGCTGCCGGCGCTGCTTCAATCTTTGCGACAGCTTCCCCAGGCTGTTCGACCTGATCGACAACGGCCCGACGGGCGAGCTCGATGGTGTCGCGAGGGCGGATTACGGCCAGGTGGCGGACGCCTGCACGCTTTGCGACATGTGCTTCATGACCAAATGCCCCTATGTTCCGCCGCACCCCTTCGAACTTGATTTTCCGCATGTCATGCTGCGCCACCGGGCGGCGACCCGCCAGGCCGAGGGCGGCGACTTCGTGCGCGAGCAGCTGGCCGAGACCGACCGCAACGGCAAGCTGGCGGGGCCGATCGCGCCCCTGGTCAACTGGGCGACAGGCCTGAACAACAAGCCGGTCAGGGCGGTCATGCAGGCGGTGGCCGGCATCGACAAGACCGCGCAGCTGCCCCTCTATCACGCCAAGACCGCCGGCGACCGGTTGAAGCGCCCCGTGACGCCCGACGCGTCGGGTCCGGCGTTCGGCCAGCGCAAGGCGGCGATCTATGCCACCTGCTTTGTCGACTACAACGCCCCCGACACAGCGGTCGCGGCGGTCAAGGTTCTGGCCAAACAGGGCGTGGAAACCCGCTTCGCCTATCCCGAATGCTGCGGCATGCCTCAGCTGGAGGCGGGCGATATCGCCGAGGTGGCCGCCCGCGCCGCACGGGTCGCGGCCGAACTTCTGCCGCTGATCGAGGACGGTTATGACATCGTCACCCTGACCGCCAGCTGCGGCCTGATGTTGAAATTCGAGTGGCCCCTGATCCTGCCCGAAAACGAGGCGGTGAAGCGCCTCGCCGCCGCGA
>JAYUBD010000485.1:0-4411 GCA_043740995.1 Caulobacteraceae bacterium
AGGCGCCAGTCGCGCCGAGGCCGAGGACCGGGCCCTGGAATGGCTCAAGCGGGTGCGCATCCCGGACGCCGGACGGCGCATGCGGCAATATCCGCACGAGCTTTCCGGCGGCATGCGCCAGCGGGTGATGATCGCCGCCGCCATGGCTTGCTGCCCGGACCTGCTGATCGCCGACGAGCCTACCACCGCGCTGGATGTCACGGTCCAGGCGGAAATACTGGAGTTGATGGCCGAACTCAAAGCCGAGACCGGCGCCGCCATGGTCCTGATCACCCACGATATGGGTGTGATCGCCCGTCTCGCCGAGCGTGTTTGCGTGATGAAGGACGGAGTGTTTTTGGAGGCGGGCGCGGCCGAAACCGTTTTCTCCGCGCCCCAGACCGATTATGCGCGTAAATTGCTGGACGCGATTCCCCGGCTTGACCGCGACGATCGCGGCGGCCGGCCGGTCAAGGCGCCGGTTGCGCCGGGGGCCCCGGTGGTGGTCGCAGGCGCGGAAATTAGAGTCTGGTTTCCGGTAGCAGGCGGCTTTGGCGCGCCCAAACGGTTTCTGCGGGCGGTGGACGGGGTGAGCTTCCAGATTCGCCAGGGGGAGACTCTGGGCGTGGTCGGTGAGAGCGGCTGCGGCAAATCCACCCTGGCGCGCGCGATATTGCGCCTGCTGCCCTCGACGGCAGGGTCGGTGACGGTGCTCGGACGCGATATCGCCCATGCCGACCAGACGACGTTGCGGGCAGCGCGCAAGGATTTGCAGATCGTCTTTCAGGACCCCCTGGCCAGTCTGGACCCCCGCGTCACCATCGGCGATTCGATCGCCGAGCCTCTGCTGGTGCATCGCCCCGAGCTGTCCCGCGCCACGCGACAGGCCGAGGCCTTGCTCATGATGCGATCGGCCGGTCTCACGCCGGACCTGGTCAACCGCTATCCGCACGAACTGTCGGGCGGACAGAATCAGCGGGTCGGCATCGCCCGCGCCATGATCCTGCGGCCCAAACTGGTGATCTGCGATGAGGCGGTGTCCGCGCTGGACGTCTCTATCCGCGCCCAGATCATCGATCTGTTGATTATTCTGCAGCAGGACATGGGCCTGGCCATGATGTTTATCAGCCACGATCTGGCCGTGGTTCGCGAGATCAGCCACCGGGTGATGGTGCTCTATCTCGGTCGGGTCATGGAAGAGGCGGATGTCGCTGACCTCTACGCCGCGCCGCGCCACCCCTATACCCGCGTCCTGCTGTCGGCGGCCCTGACGCCGGACCCGCTGAAGGAACGTGCCCGCCCGCGCATCCGCCCGATCGGAGACCCCCCCAGCCCGCTCGATCCCCGCGCCGCCCTGCGGTTCCTGCCCTCGAAGCTGAACGCCGAACCGATCTATTTCCCCCGTCTGGAAGAGGTCGCGCCCGGCCACTGGGTCAGCGAGTTCGACCCGGAACAGCGCTGAGCCTGGCGCAATCTGGCGACCCGGGGGATCGACTTTGAAGACGCCAAACGGACCATCTTCGATCCCTTCGACTCGAAATCGTCGATGACCGGTTCGACTAAGGCGAGGAGAGACTTCAAATCGTCGGACAGGGCGACTTCTTGATTCCACGCGTGTGGGCGCTGCGGAACATCCTCACGGACTATGACGCTGTCTATGTCGCCCTGGCTGAAGCCCTCGACACCGTTCTGATCACCCGCGACCGGCGTCTCGCGGCTGCGGTCGGTCATCATGCGCGGTTAGAATTGGTATAGGGTCCGCAGTCGTTCAGCCTCGCTTCATTTTTTCGCTCGAATACCCTAAGCCAACCCTCCCGCGCCCGGCGCCGTTTTCCAGTCCCACCCATGACCCTCACCCTCGATGATATCCAGGCGGCCGCCCGTCGAATCGCCGGCCATGTCGAGCGCACGCCTTGTCGCTATTCGCGCACCCTGTCGCGAATCACCGGGGCCGAGGTGTGGGTGAAGTTCGAGAACCTGCAGTTCACCGCCTCATATAAGGAACGTGGCGCGCTCAACCGGCTTTCACGACTAGCGCCCGAGGAACGCGCGCGCGGCGTGATCGCTGCCTCGGCCGGCAATCATGCTCAGGGCCTTGCCTATCACGGCGAGCGGCTGGGCATTCCGGTGACCATCGTCATGCCGCGGGGCACGCCGTTCGTGAAGGTGCAGCAGACCCGCGATTTCGGGGCGACCGTGGTCCTCGAGGGCGATGTCTATGACACAGCCTATGATCATGCGTTGACCCTGTGCGCCGAACGCGGCCTAGTCTTTGTCCACCCGTTCGATGATTATGACGTGATGGCCGGCCAGGGCACCATCGCCCTGGAAATGCTCGAGGACGCGCCGGATCTTGAGGTTCTGCCGATCCCGATCGGCGGCGGCGGCCTGATCAGCGGCGTCGCCACGGCGGCCAAGGCGCTGAAACCTGACATTCAGATCGTCGGTGTCGAGCCCGCCATGTATCCATCCTTTACCGCGCGCATCCGGGGGCTGAACGCGCCCAATGGTGGCCAGACCATCGCCGAGGGGATAGCGGTCAAGGCGGTCGGCGCCATGACCTACAGCGTGGCGCGCCCGCTGATCGATGATGTGCTGCTGATCGAGGAGCCGTATTTCGAGCGGGCCATCGCGCTCTATTGCAATGTCGAGAAGACCATCGCCGAGGGCGCGGGGGCGGCCTCGCTGGCGGCGCTGCTGGCCTATCCGGATCGGTTTCGCGGGCGCAAATGCGGCCTGATCATCACCGGCGGCAATATCGATCCGCGCCTGCTGGCCTCGGTCCTGACCCGCGAACTGGTGCGCGCCCAACGTCTGGTGTCCCTGCGGATCATCGGCGACGACCGCCCGGGCCTGCTCGCCACCGTATCCATGGCGATCGGTGAGCTTGGCGGCAATATCCTGGAGGTGGCCCACAACCGCTTGGCCCTCGACGTTCCGGCCAAGGGCGCGGAGTTCGACATCATGATCGAAACCCGCGACGCGCAGCACACCCAAGAAATCATGGATGCCCTTCGCAACAAGGGCTATCCGCCCCGCGCCGTTTAACGCCGCGCATTACGGAGTACGCAATGACCATCGGACGACCCCGCCTGTTCGCCATCCTGTGCCTGCTCGCCGTGGCAGCCTGCGCGCGCACCCAGGCGCAAACCGACGGCGCCGCCGCCGGCGCGACGTTTATGGCGCAAAACGCCAAGGCGTCCGGCATCCAGGTCACCGCCTCGGGCCTGCAATACCGGATATTGCGATCGGGTCCGGCCGCCGGTCCCCATCCCGGCGATGCCGACGAGGTGAAGGTCAATTACGAGGGCAGGCTTCTGGATGGCCAGGTGTTTGATTCGACCTATCAGCGGGGCGTCCCGGCGACCCTCGAGGTGGGCGGCGTCATTCCTGGCTGGCAGGAAGCGCTGAAATTGATGCGGCCCGGCGATACCTGGACCGTCTACCTACCTGCCGACCTCGCCTATGGCGACCAGGGCGCCGGCCCCATCCCGCCCGGCTCGACCCTGGTGTTCAAGTTGGAGCTGATCGCCGTCAATCACGGCGCGGGGTGAATGCCTTCGTTCGTCGCGCGGGCTTCCAGCCCGCCACTAATGACACCCCGAGACGATCAAGAAGCGGCCTGGAATCCCGCGCTACGGGCGGCGAAGTCGTGCCAATGCCCAGGCGGCGGCCTCTCGGACCGTTTCGTCGGGGTCGTCCAGGAGGGCGCGGGCGGAATCGGCGAGGGCGGGGTCTCCGGAATTGCCGATCGCATACAGCACGTTGCGCACGAACCGGTCGCGGCCGATGCGCTTGATCGGGCTGGCGGTGAACAGGGCGCGAAAGGCGTCATCGTCCAGGGCGGCCAAATCGGCCAGGGCGGGCGCGCGCAGGGCGCCTCTGGCCTGCAGCCCCGCTTCATGGGCGATGCTGGCGAACTTGTTCCACGGGCAGACCGCCAGGCAGTCGTCGCAGCCATAGATCCGGTTGCCCATCGCCGCGCGATAGCGCTCGGGGATCGGGCCGGGGTGTTCGATGGTCAGGTAGGAGAGGCAGGCGCGGGCGTCGAGCTGATAAGGCCCGACAAAGGCCCCGGTCGGGCAGATGTCCAGGCAGGCGCGGCAGGCCCCGCAATGATCCTCCGCCGCGCGGTCGGGTTCAATCTCAAGGGTTGTCAGGATGCTCCCCAGAAACAGCCACGAGCCGAACTCGCGCGACACCAGATTGGTGTGCTTGCCCTGCCAGCCGAGGCCCGCCAGCGCGGCGAGTGGTTTTTCCATCAGGGGCGCGGTATCGACGAACACCTTTGCCTCGCCCCCCAACCGCGCGCGGATTAGGCCGGCCAGGTTTTTCAGGCGGCCCTTAATCAGGTTGTGATAGTCCCGACCCTGAGCATAGACCGAAATCACCCCGCGCGAGCGGGCTTGCAGCGCCGCCAGGGGATCGCTGT
>JAYUBD010000486.1:0-4392 GCA_043740995.1 Caulobacteraceae bacterium
CGGCGTGATGCGCCCATCGCCCCGTTCGCCGCCAAGGCCCTGGCCAAGGGACGCCGCGGGCTGCTGCATCAGGGGAGGGGAATAGGGCGCCTTGACCGCGACGCCCGCCACGCGGTGCGGATCAAGGCCAAGCGCTTGCGCTATTCGGCGGACGTGTTCGAACAGATCTGGGCCACGCCGGACACGCGAGTCCAGCGCTTCCTCCCAGCCTTGAAGACCTTGCTGGACACCCTGGGCGCGCTCAATGACATCGCCACGGGAGAGGCGCTGGTGGCCGCTGAACCGGCTATCCTTCACGCGATCATCGCCGAACGCGACCGTGAGGCGACGCTGTTGGACGAGGCTCAAAAAGCGTGGCGGGCGCTTAAGCGGGCGAAACCCTTCTGGTCGGAGAAGACATAAAGATATCTTTATATGAGGTTGCGAGACGGGTCCGAGGCGTCTATACGACCGCCAAACCGCAACAGGAGCCGCACCGTGGCCGACTACATCGTCAAAGACATCGCCCTCGCCCCCTGGGGCCGCAAGGAAATCGACATCGCCGAAACTGAAATGCCCGGCCTGATGGCCGTGCGCGAGGAATTCGGCGCGGCCCAACCGCTGAAGGGCGCCCGCATCGCCGGCTCGCTGCACATGACCATTCAGACCGCCGTGCTGATCGAGACCCTGCAGGCCCTGGGCGCCGATGTGCGCTGGGCCTCTTGCAACATCTTCTCTACCCAGGACCATGCCGCCGCCGCCATCGCCGTCACCGGCACGCCGGTGTTCGCCACCAAGGGCGAGAACCTGACCGAGTATTGGGACTACGCCCACAAGATCTTCGAGTGGAGCGACGGCGGGTATCCCAACCTGATCCTCGATGACGGCGGCGACGCCACCCTGCTGTGCGTGCTCGGCCCCAAGGCGGAAAAGGACCCCAGCGTCCTCGACCACCCGACCAACGAGGAAGAAGAAGCGCTATACGCCGTGATGAAGCGCTATCTGAAGGAGAAGCCCGGCTTCTATTCGGCCATTCGCGCCGCCATCAAGGGCGTGTCGGAAGAAACCACCACCGGCGTCCACCGCCTCTACCAAATGTCCGAGCGCGGCGAGCTGCCCTTCCCCGCCATCAACGTCAATGACAGCGTCACCAAGTCCAAGTTCGACAACCTGTATGGCTGCCGCGAAAGCCTGGTCGACGCCATTCGCCGCGGCACCGACGTGATGCTGGCCGGCAAGGTCGCTCTGGTCTGCGGTTATGGCGATGTGGGCAAGGGTTCGGCGGCGTCGCTGCGCCAGGGCGGCGCCCGGGTGATCGTCACCGAGGTTGATCCGATCTGCGCCCTGCAGGCGGCTATGGAAGGCTATGAGGTTCGCACCATCGAGGACAGCCTGAAGCAGGCCGACATCTATGTCACCGCGACCGGCAACAAGGACGTCATCACCGTCGAGCACATGCGCGGCATGAAGAACAACGCCATCGTCTGCAATATCGGCCACTTCGATTCCGAGATTCAGATCAGCGGCCTGCGCAATTACAAGTGGGACGAGATCAAGCCGCAGGTCCACCATGTGGAATTCCCGGACGGCAAGAAGATCATCGTGCTGTCTGAAGGTCGCCTGGTCAATCTGGGCAACGCCACCGGCCACCCGAGCTTTGTGATGAGCGCCAGCTTCACCAACCAGACCCTGGCCCAGCTTGAACTGTGGACCAACCCCGACGCCTACGAAACCAAGGTGTACACCCTGCCCAAACACCTCGACGAAAAGGTCGCCACCCTGCATCTGGCCAAGCTCGGCGCGACGCTGACGGTGCTCTCCAAGGACCAGGCTGACTATATCGGCGTGCCGGAACACGGCCCCTTCAAGCCAGATCACTATCGGTACTAAGATAGGCTTGTCATTTTCCCTCCCCTTCATCGGGAGGGAGGCGTTGTAACACCTTGGCCTCCATCCTGATCCTTTCCAGCCATGTCGCCGCCAGTCCGGTGGGCGGGACGGCGCAGGCGCGGGTGTTGGCGGCGCTGGGTTACGAAACCATCCTCGCGCCCACGGTGCTGTTCGGCCGCCATCCGGGGCTGGGCGCGCCGGGTGGCGGCGCGGTGAGCGCGACTGATTTCGAGGGGATGCTGCAGGGCATCGAGGCGAGCGGCGCCTATCCCATCCTGAGCGGCCTGATCACCGGCTATTTCGCCAATCCCGCCCAGATCATCACGGCGGCAGCGGCGATCGACGCGGCGAGGCTCGTGAATCCCGGCGTCAAGATCATCGTCGATCCGATCATGGGCGACAGCGGCAAGGGCCTCTATGTCGGCGAGGCGGTGGCCGACGCTATCGCGGCCCATCTCATACCGCGCGCCGACCTGGTCGCGCCCAATGCCTGGGAGCTGGGGCGCCTGACCGACCGAAACGTGGCGGACACCGCCTCGGCGCTCGCCGCCGCGCGCGCGCTTGGCCGACCGGTTATGGTCTCGTCCATTCCTCTCCGCGAGGCGATCGGCGTGGTTTATGCCGACGCGGTTCAGGCCTGGTTCGCCGGCCACCGCCGCCTGCCGTCCGCGCCCAATGGAACGGGTGACCGGCTGACCGCCGTGTTCGCCGCCGGGTGGCTGGCCGGTCGCCCGCCCCGCGCGGCGCTGCATGCCGCCGTGACCTCGGTCGCCGAATGGGTGTCTGGCGCGCCGATCGATGTCACGGTGGAGGCTGTCGGATGAGCGAAGTCACCGGCCTCTGCCCGCCGCGATTCGCCGCCGTCCGCTCCGCCTTCGCCGCAAATTTCACCGAGGGCCTGGAACTCGGCGCCCGCTTCGCGCTGGCCATCGACGGCGAGATCGTCATCGACCTGATGGCCGGTTGGGCCGACCGCACCCAGACCGTCCCGTTCGGGCCGGACGTCCTGACGCCGGTGTTTTCAACCACCAAGGCGATGACCAGCCTGATGATGGCGCGGCTGGTGGGTCAGGGGCGGTTCACCTACGATACCCGCGTCGCCGATCTCTGGCCGGACTTCGCCGCCGAGGGCAAGGATCGGCTGACGGTTGATCAGCTGCTGTCGCATCAGGCGGGGCTTTGCGGCCTGCGCGAGCCCCCGGCGGACTGGTTCGACTGGGATGCGGTGTGCGCCACCCTCGCCGCCATGACGCCGATCTGGCGGCCGGCCAGCGCCAGCGGCTATCATCCCGTGACGTTCGGTCATCTGGCGGGCGAGATTTTCCGGCGGGTCGATGGGCGCACCCTGGGGACGGCGTTGCGCGAGGATATCGCCCGACCGCTCGGCCTGGATCTGTGGATTGGCCTGCCCGACCGCGAACATGGTCGCTGCGCCCAGATGCGCCGCCCGCCGACCCTGCCCGATCTGGATGAGATCACCGAAGCCAGGCGGCTGGCCTTCCTCACGCCCTGGGCGTCACCGCGCGCGGGCGACGAGGCCGCATGGCGGCGCGCCGAGTTTCCCGCCGTCAATGGCCACGCCACCGCCCCGGCCCTGGCCAGGCTGATGGCCGTCCTGGCCTGCGACGGCAGGCTGGCCGGTCAACGCCTGCTCCCCTCTGGCCTGGCCGGGCGCGTCGGCGCCGAACGAATCGCCGGGGCGGATCTGGTGCTGCCCTATGATCTGAGTTGGGGCGCGGGCTTTCTGCGCAATGCCGGACTGGGCCTGTATGGTCCGGGCCTCGTGTCGTTCGGCCATTCCGGCTGGGGCGGCAGTTGCGCCTTCGCGGACCCTGAGCGCGGCATCTCCGGCGCCTATGTCATGAACCGCCAGTCGGCCGAACTGATCGCCGACCCCCGTTCGCGGCGCCTGATCGACGCGGCCTATGCCGCGCTCTGAACGCCGCGTGACACCCGCCATACGCCGAACGCGAACACCGCCGCCCCGGCCCAGATGAACAAAAAGGAGAGGATCCTCAACGGCGACAAGGTCTCACCCGCCGCGACGCCAATGACAAATCCTATGGTCGGGCTCAGAAATTGCAGGAAGCCCATGGTGGCGAAGGTCAGCCGCCGCGCGGTCCAGGCAAACAGCGCCAGAGGGAATACGGTCGCCGGCCCGACCAGGCTCATCAGCAGCGACGATCCCACGGCCCGACCGAACATCCCGCCGCCAACGTGGCTGATCCACAGCACGGCGACCAGCCCGGGCAGCGCCATGAACAGGCACTCGACCAGCAGACCCGCCTGGGCGTCCACATTGACGTGGCGACGGACCAGGCCATAGATCCAGAAGGTGGTGGCCAACACCAATGAGATCACCGGCAGATGGCCGAGCGCCAAGGTCTGAACGGCGACGCCGATCGCCGCGAGGGCGATGGCCACCATGCCGATCCGATCGATCCGCTCGCGAAAAAACACCGCGCCGGCCGCCATGTTCATCAGCGGATTGATATAATAGCCGAGGCTCGCCTCCAGGTTGCG
>JAYUBD010000487.1:0-4367 GCA_043740995.1 Caulobacteraceae bacterium
CGGCAGATCGGCCAGTTCGAGAATGCCATCGGATTCTTCGGCGGTCTCCAGTTCGGCGGCCGAGCACAGCATGCCGTTGGAAATGACGCCGCGCACCGCACGCGGCTCCAGGGTGATCCCCGAGCCCGGGATGAAGGCGCCGATCGGCCCGTAGATGGTGGTCAGGCCCGCGCGCGCATTGGGCGCGCCGCAGACGATTTCCTTGCGCCCGTCGACCGTGTCGACCTGGCAGACCCGCAGGCGGTCGGCGTTCGGATGCTGGACGGCGTCAACGACCTTGGCGACGGTGAAGGCGGCGAGCTTGGCGGCCGGATCGGACACATGCTCGACCTCCAGGCCGGCCATGGTCATGGCGTCGACGATCTCGGCCACCGTCGCGGCGGTGTCGAGATGCTCTTTGAGCCAGGAGAGGGTGAATTTCATCGCGCTAGCCTTCCAGTTCCCATTGGGCGTCGTCTTGGACAGGACGCGGCAGCCGTCCCTCCAGCCATTGCGCACAGTCATCGGGCGTAAACGCTGGCGAACTGGACTCGATAACCCATGACAAAAAATCGGCAGGGCCACCGTTCATGTATGGCGGGGGGGATACGGGTTTGAATGAGACGGGCAGACGCTCATCAAGGGAAACATAGTTTAGAACGTGTCCAAGTTCTTGAACCAAACGCCATGCCAGTGGGTGATCGATATTGATGCTAAATTTCACCCACCAATTCTTATCATCGGCCCATCCGCAACCGATGAGCGACTCGATCGCAGGTACGCTCGACAGATAGCCATCGAGCCTTGTGAACGTCGCCTCCGCGGACATCAGCTCAAACCCGACGCCGGGTTGGGCGCGGCGAAGGCGGAGAAGCCATAGTGGGCCAGCCAGCGCACGTCGGAGGCGAACATGTCGCGCAGATCGGGCATGCCGTATTTCAGCCGTCCCAGTCGGTCGACGCCGAAGCCGAAAGCGAAGCCCTGCCATTCATCCGGATCAATGCCGCAATTGCGCAGCACATTGGGATGCACCATGCCGCAGCCGACGATCTCCGACCATTCGCTCCCCTGACCGATCTTCACCTCGCCGCCGGAGGTGTCGCACTGAACGTCCATCTCCGCCGAGGGTTCGGTGAAGGGGAAGTGATGCGGGCGAAACCGGGTGACCACGCCATCCAGTTCAAAGAAGCGGGCGATGAACTGGTCCAGCGTCCATTTGAGATGCCCCATGTGAATATCGCGGTCGATGACCAGGCCTTCGATCTGGTGGAACATCGGCGTGTGCGTCGCGTCGCTGTCGCAGCGATAGGTGCGACCGGGCGAAATGATCCGGATCGGCGGCGCCTGACCGGCGGCGATCCACGGCGCGGCGGGCGGGGTGTTGGTCCGCTGCATGGCCCGCACCTGCACCGGGCTGGTGTGGGTGCGCAGCAGCTTGCGCTCGCCGTCGGGACCCGGGCGGAAAAAGAAGGTGTCATGCATCTCCCGGGCCGGGTGTTTCGGCGGGAAGTTCAGGGCCGTGAAGTTGTGGAAATCGTCTTCGATGTCCGGGCCTTCGGCCAGCGAGAAGCCCATCTCGGCGAAGATGGCGATCATCTCGTCCATCACCTGCATGGTCGGATGCACCGCGCCCCGGCGGCGGGGTGGGGCGGGCAGCGAGAGGTCGAGCCGACCGAGCGCCAATCGCGCGTCCAGTTCAATCGCTTCGAGCGACGCCTTGCGGTCATTGATCGCCAGGGCCACGCGATCGCGCAGACCATTGATCAGAGGACCCCGGGTCCTGCGCTCATCGGGGCTCATCGCGCCCAACGACTTCAACAGTCCGGAAATCACCCCGGTCTTGCCGAGCGCCTCGATGCGGACGGCGTCCAGCGCCGAGGTGTCCGCCGCCGCGGCAATCCGCGCCTCTAGTTCGGTTTCAAGGGAATTCTGGTCGATCATCTCAAAATCTTCCTCCCGCCCCTTTATATGGGGAGGGACAGGCCGAGAAGCGGCCAGGGTGGGCTTGGTTGCGAGCGCCACTCCACCGTCAGACTTCCCCGCCCCGGACGGCTGGTCCGTCAGGGCCCTCCCCATGAAGAGGAGGGGGGATTCAGTCTTAAGCCAGGACGGCGCGGACCTTGTCGGCGATGACCTTGAACGCGTCCGGGTCGTTGCCCGCGATGTCCGACAGGACCTTGCGGTCGATATCGATCCCGGCCAGTTCAAGGCCGTGACTAAACACCGAATAGGTCATGCCTTCGAGGCGGGCGGCGGCGTTGATGCGCTGGATCCACAATGACCTGAACGAACGCTTGCGGACCTTGCGGTCGCGGTAGGCATATTGTCCGGCCTTGTCCACGGCTGCCTTGGCGGCGCGGATGGTGTTTTTGCGGCGGCCCCAGAAGCCCTTGGCTTGCTCGAGAACCTTTTTGTGTTTGGCGTGGGCGGTGACGCCCCGTTTGACGCGGGCCATGGTGAGTTAAGCTCCTAAAAGATCAAAGGCCGTAGGGGAGGAAGTGGCGGATGATCCTGGTATCGGCCGCGCTCATCACCTTGGTGCCGCGTTGTTGGCGGATGTATTTCGACGAATGGCTGATCAGCCGGTGCCGTTTACCCGCCACGCCGGCTTTTATCTTGCCGGACGCGGTGATCTTGAAGCGCTTTTTGGCGCCTGACTTGGTCTTCAGTTTGGGCATTTCGCATCGACGCCGGTAACGACGCCGTCCTCTTTGAGAGTCGCATTAACGAGCCGCCATGGCATGCCTTTTCGGCCAGGCGGCTCAAACGAAGGCGCGGTACCTACGGCAAGCGGCGGCCAATGGCAAGATGGAGATCACGCGCGCGCGGCGGCGCGACCCGCGCCGAGGGCCAGCAGCACGGCGGGGGCGACGATCAGGGCGCCCAGGAAATAGGGGGCGTTGACGCTGAACGAGGCGAACATGATGCTGGCGAACATCGGACCGGCCACCCGGGCAAAGGCGCCCACCGCATTGTTGAGCCCCATCACCTGGCCCTGATTGTGCTCGTCAATGGCGCGCGACATCATCGCCCCGGCATTGGGGAAGGCCACTGAGGCGCACAGGGCGGTCAGCGACATCAGGCCATAGGTGATCCAGCCGCCGTCGCCGAACGGCTGCAAGGCCATGGCCAACACCGTGCCGACCATGCCGATCGCCAACATGCGCGCCTCGCCGAACCGCCGCGACAGGGTGCCGGTCAGAAAGAACTGGGTCGGCGCCGAAACAATACCGGCGATGCCGAAGCAGATACCCACCTGCCGCGGTTGCCAGGCAAACCGGTGCTGCGCCCACAGTCCAAACACCGATTCGATGCCGTTGAACGCGAAGCCGACCACGAACAGCAGCAGGATCAGCCGCCCCACCACCGGATGGCGCGCGGCATAGCCGATCATCGCCCAACGGCTGGGCGGATTGGGATCGATCGGCCTGTGAGTTCGACTTTCACGCACCACCAGAAAGATGCCCAATGATGAGAGACCGGCGAGCACCGAGGCGGCCAGCAGCGGGATCTGAAAGCCGATCGGTCCGATCGAGGTCTTGGCCAGCATGCCCCCCGCCACCGGACCCAGAATGAATCCGACATTATAGGCCGCGCCCAGGGTGGCCATCCGGCCGGCGCGGTCCTCCGGCAGCGTGACATCGGCGATATAGCCCTGGATCACCGCCCCATTGCCCGCGCCGAGACCGCCCGCGAAACGGATCAGAAAGGCGAGCCAGATGTTGGGCGCGAAGGCGAGCGCGCCATAGCAGATGCAGTTGGCCAGGGTGGTCGCCACCAGGATCGGCTTTCGTCCCACTCGGTCGGAAAGCCGCCCCCAGAACGGTTCGCCGAAAAACGAACCGATTGGATAGGCCGAGAAGATCAGCGCAATCTGCCAGGGCGCGGCATGGAACGATTGTCCATAGAACGGCAGCAGGGGCACGACGATGCCGAAGCCCAGAATATTGATGAACGTCACCGCCAGCAGCGAATAGAGCGCCGCGACCGAGCGCGCGGCGTTAGGGGCGGTAGCCTTGGCGGTCATGGCAGGCGGGATAGCGGCGCCGCCGCCTCGTCACAAGCCCGGCGACGGCAACCGCGAAATGTCTCCTGTTATGGCGGGTTGTTCTTTTCCAGAAAGGCGACCACCGCCTTGAGCATTTCCAGTCGGGTTTCGCCTCGAGACATCCAATGGTCCTCGCCGTTCAGGGCGACCAACTCCACCGTCTTGCCGGCGCGTCGCAGGGCGTCGGCCATGGTCCGGCTTTGGAAGAAGGGCACGACCGTATCGTCCCGGCCATGGATCAGCAGCACCGGCGCGGAAATCGCCCGGGCATGGGCGGCGGGCGAGATGGCGGTCAGTCCATCCTGCGCGCCCATATAGCGCCGCCAATAGCGCGCGGCCG
>JAYUBD010000488.1:0-4357 GCA_043740995.1 Caulobacteraceae bacterium
GAGGTAGTCTGCGGGCGCCCTGGGGTCGAGGTCTCGCCGGTGGCTGGAAATCGACGCCCGCACGGCCTCGGCCCAGAATGACAGGTCGGTCCCACCGGATACCTCGTCCGCGATGGCGATCTCGCGGGCAGTGTCCGTGAGCCCGCGCGAGGATTCAAACAGGCCCGCCAGTTGGCGATGGTGGTCGGATCCCTCGTCGCTGATATTGCCAAGGTCGATCGCCAGGCGGTTCAGCGCGTCCTCCAATCGGCGGGCGGTCAGGCTCGCGGCATTGTCCATCGCGTGAGCGCGGGAAACTTCTTCTCTGGCAAGCTCCAGCGCATCGATGATGCCGGCCACGCGCTGGCGGGCGGTCAGATCCTCGGATCGCCACGCCCTGCAGGCATTGGCCATGGTGATCAGGTGGCCGGCGAGATTGCCGCTATCGACCGAGGAGACGTAGCGCGGCTCCAGCGGTCTAAGATCGTTGGTGTCATACCAGTTGAGAAAGTGGCCGCGATACCGGTCCATGACCGACAGGGTGGACAGGGTCGCCTCAAGCCGATCAATCGCGTCGAGCGTGCCGATCCAACCAAGGTCGCGGGCGTTGCCGATCGACATCAGGTAGAGGCCAATATTGGTCGGGGATGTTCTGCGCGCCACGATCGGTTGTGGCGTCTCCTGGAAATTGTCCGGCGGTAGGTGATGGTCTTCCGCCGTGACGAAAGTCTCGAAATAACGCCAGGTCTGGCGGGCGACCCCGCGCAGCAGCCCGGCGTCGGCGGGCGCCAGCGGCCGACGCTCCGCCACGCGCGGCGAGCGACTCGCCCGCATCGCGACCGCCGGCGAGACGGCCCACAGGGCGGCGAACACGGCAGCCAACGGCAGGTTGCCCTGGCCTGACACCCCGGCGACCACCATCGCCGCGGCTCCAATAATCAGGGCGCCGGACATCCGCCGATAATATTGATGAAGTCCAGGCTCCGGGGTGGAGGCGCTCTGGGCGGCGGTGAGCCATTCGAGCATGCGGCGGTGGGTGATCGTCAGCCGGATCAGGCTGCGCACGATAGCGTCCGCCATCAGCCAGGCCTGGTCGGCGAGCAAGGTGATCATCAAAGCGGATTGAACCAGGGCAAGGCGTCCATCGGCGGCGAGGGCCTTCAGGTGGCTGACCAGATTGACCCCGGCCCGGGGCGGCCCCAGTCGCGCCAGAACCGGCAGAAACGGCGGCAGGATGATCGTCGCGAGAATGAAGGCGGTCCAAGGCAGCGCGTCTTCAATCGGCAGCGCAAATCCCGCGACCAACGCGAGGACCACTGACGGCGGCGAGACCGTCCGGCGCAGATTATCGACCATTTTCCAGCGACCGACCGCGGGAACGCCTCGGCGGGTTTCCAGGACGCCCTTCTTTGGACCCGAGCCGAAAATCCACGGGGCCAGTTGCCAGTCGCCTCTGGCCCATCGGTGGTGGCGCAGAGCGGCGACATCGTAGCGTGCGGGGAAGTCTTCGACGACCTCGACGTCCGATGCCAGGCCGGCCCGCGCGAAAACACCTTCGAAAAGGTCGTGGCTGAGAAGAGTGTTCTCCGGCGCCCGTCCGCGCAGAGCCGCCTCGAACGCGTCGACATCATAGATGCCCTTGCCGGTATAGGTGCCCTCGCCGAACAGGTCCTGGTACACGTCCGAAACCGCCGCCGCATAAGGATCAATGCCGTTTGCGCTGGAAAAGGTGCGGAGGAACAGCGAGCCTTCATGACTGACCGGAAGGGCCGGCGTTATTCTCGGCTGCAGCACCCCATAGCCTTCCACCACGCGACCGAGGTCCGGATCGAGCCGGGGACGGTTAAGCGGGTGCGCCATCTTGCCGATCAAACGCCCGATGGTTTCCCGGGGCAGTCTGGTGTCAGCGTCCAGGGTGATCACATAGTGAACCCCGATCGGCGGCGCGCGCGCGGGCAGGAAGGTCGTGTCGGTAGCGCCGCGCAGCAGATTATTGAGTTCAGCGAGTTTGCCGCGCTTGCGTTCCCACCCCATCCAGCACCCCTGCGACGGGTTCCATCGTCGACGGCGATGCAACAGGTAGAACCGGTCACCGTCCGGGGCGGGGCCGTAACGTTCGTTCAGCGCCTCAATGCCCTGGCGCGCCTCGGCCAGCAGATCATCATCCCCCTCCGCGTGCTCGTTGTCGGAGTCCACCCAGTCGGTCAAAAGCGCATAGTGGATCGCGCCCGGCGGACTGGCGAGGAAATGGATTTCCAGCTGTTCGACCTGGGCGGCGATCGCCTCGCGCCCGACCAAAAGCGTGGGGACGACAACGAGACTACGCAGCGCGACCGGAATGCCGTCGCGGAGCGCCAAGGCCGGCAATTGCGAGGCGCGGACGTTGCGGGTCACCACCGTATTGACCAGGGCCACGGCCAGATCGAGCGCGGGAACAAACCCCAGCGCGCCCATGCCGATCAGCCAGACCGGGGCGATTCCGTTTCTCGCCCAGAGACTTATCGGCAGCCAGATAAGGATCAGGGCGATGGCCAGGCCGGAACCGACATAGCCCTCGATCCCGAGGGTGCGAAACAGGCGCTCGGGCAGGGCGCGCAGCGGCGGGCGAAAACCGATCCGCGCTTCGAACCCCCGCCGACCGGCGGCGATCAAATAGTAACCGGGGTCCGCCAGGCGGGAAGGCGCTGCATCGCCGGGGTCGACCGGCGCGTCGGCCGCGACAGCCATCGCCGCCTGCGCGACTTCCAATTCGGTGAGCCGGGATCCGCGCGCCAGGGCCTCGACGGCCGTGCGATAGAGGTTGCGGGACGGAAAATCCATATCCGCGAAAACACCCGAGCCCTTGAACACCTCATCGACCAGACTCGCGCGCTCGAACAATTCGGTCCAATCCACCGACGAAATCAGGCGCATGCTGGTGATGATGTTCCGGACCGTGACGCTGCCGGAAACCTGTCTCTGGTGTTCGTCGCGGACCACGCTGTCTGAGCTCGCGCCGTGCGCCTCCAAACGGGCGTCGAGCCAGGCCAGGGCGGGGGCGATATGCGGATCCTGATCGCGCAGCCGGTGAACCAACTGGACGAGATAGCTGGCCGACAGAAATTCGTCCGAGTCGGATGGCAAGACCGCCGCGGCCGTCTCAACGGCCCGTCCGCTTGCGCCGAGCAGCCGATCCGCCGCCAGGTTGGCGGCCCGGCGACCCGCGCGACTATCGACCACGCGTTGGGCGATCCGCCGGAGATTTTCCACGAGCACAATGCGAAGGGTGATCGACACGGCCCAAAGCTCGCCGATGGTGAGCGGCTGCATCGTTTGATACGCGGTCAGGAAACGCCGCAGAATCTCCGGGTCGAACAAGCTGTCGGTGTGGGCCACCAGCGCCCACGCCACCCCGAATACCCGCGGGTAGCCGGCGAGAGGGCCTGAGGCGAGCTTTGGAAGTTGGCGATAATAGCCGGCGGGGAGATCGCCGCGAATTTCGCGAATCTGCGTCTCAACCACATGGAAATTGTCAATCAGCCATTCGGCGGCGGGTGTGATCGCCTCGCCCGCATCGACAGCGGCGACCACGTCGCGATAGGCGCCGAGCAACACCGCTTCGTTTTCAGCCAGGCGTTTGCGGAGCGGCGCACCGCGCTGTTCCCCCGACATGACCGACTGTGCGCCAGCCAGCGATCGGGCGTGTTCCTCAAGTCGCTCGATGCCGAACAGTTCAGCGCGGATCGGCGTGGAGTCGTCCCACGGGCTATCGACAGCAGTCCAGCCACGACGAAATCGCGACTGCAGGGCGCTTAGGCCCCGGACCGCGTCTGATGGGGTCGCATCACCTTCATAGGGCATGGTTTATAGCGCGACGGACCGTCCAGGATGTCAGGCCCCTCACCGCACCCCTACCCGGCGACCCTGCCATGTCGCGGGCTTGTGACAGCCAACCACCTCGATCGTTCCACCCGGCTGTTCGCACTCGGTGAACTCAATGGTGACGCGCGCCGGTTGACCGTGGCCACGAATGGCGTCGGCTAGGCTATGCGCTTCCTGAATCGCCAGGCTTCGGGAGCGAAATGGCGTCTTCATCGAGTCGCCCATACTGACCGCCCAACCGTTGGGCTCTTTGACAACATTGAAGATAAACATGTTGCCATCTCTCCTCTTAAGCGTCGCGAAACGCCCTGTAGCCGGGGGGTGAGTCGTGAGTACGGAATTTTACAGTCTCGGGTTCCGCCATCTTAACGGCGGGGCGCCTGGAAGGTTCCCGGGCGTTCGGGGGCAGGAGAGGGGTGGCGCGACCGCGCCTGCGCCCACTAAAAGGACGCTCGAATTCGTCCCGTGATCGTGAGAAACCGAACATGACGGCCAAAGTCAGCCCCGATGCCGGCAG
>JAYUBD010000489.1:0-13570 GCA_043740995.1 Caulobacteraceae bacterium
ACCTCAGATTCGGTTGATTTCGACCAACGCCCACCCGGCCGGATGGTTGTCGAACCCCCAAGATAGCTACCAGGGCGATCACGGCCAGCCATCCCCTAAACCCGAAACACCTTCATCACCTCATCGCCGAAGTGGTTGATCACCTTCACCGCGATCCGGCCGCTCTTGGGGCGGTCGAAGGGGCGGGAGGTGTCGCGATAGAGTGTGGCCCAGGCGGCTTCGTCGATCTCGGCGCGGAGCGCGGTCTTGAGGCTCTTGTAGGGGTCGTTCGCGCCCAGGAAGTAGGCGTGGCGGACGAAGAAGCTCTCCTCGTCGTAGTCGGTGTCGATGAACCAGGCGGCGATCGACTTGGTGTCGCCCGAGCGGATGTCGCCGGTGTTGGGGTCGAACACGTCCACCCCGTTCACCTTCACCTGGAGCTGGTCGCCGGGCAGGGTCTCGACATCCACGTCCGGCTCGCCGAACACGATGAAGAGATTGCCCTTGCCGGTGTTCTTCAGCTCGCCGGCCATGTGCAGGTCCGGATTGATCTTGGCCTTCAGGATCGGCAGGGGGCCGAGCTTGCTCAGCTCGGAGGCGTGGGCCTCGAAGTTGAAGGCCGCGGCGATCAGCACGTCGAAGCGCGCCTCGGTCGCCTCCCGCGCCGCGGCGGTCAGGTCGGGCCGCGAGACGGTGCCAAACTCCGGGCCGATGAAGATGGCGGCGGTGCGCTCGATCTCGCCCTCCAGGAACGTTGCCTTGGCTGCGATGTATTCGCCGGGCCAAGGGGTCAGGCTGGTGAAGATGATCTTTTCGGCCTTGGTGGTCTGCTGGACACCGGCGGACTTCAGGTTCTCCAGGACGATGGTAGTGAGGTCTGCGGGGGGAGTATTGGCCAAGTTGCGCCGCCGGCGGCCTTCGGTGGCTTCTATGTCACCTGCCAGCGCGTCGGCATCCGACGGGACCACCCGGTGTGGTGACAGGCTCTCGACCGTGAAGGGGCCAGCAACACGGACCTTGTTCCCGTCTTGATAGGGGCGGTCGTAGAGCAACTCCACGTCTGCGCGGCGAGCGATAGAGGCATCAATTTCCGCTTGGCGAGCGATCAGAGCGTCCCACCAGCTCCTGTGCGCGACCTTGGCCGCTTCGGGCCATGAAGGAACGATTTCTCGCGGCAGTTCCCACTCTTTCCAGGTTCGTCCGAGCAGGACATTGAGCTCGGCTCGTAGGGGGTCCAGCTTCGACTGCCAGCCCTCCCAAATCACATCGATCTCGGCATTGTTGGCGATCGATTTCAGCGTCACGTGGGGCGCGCGATCGAGGACGAAACCCTGGCGAATGTCGCCCAATGTGCCGGTCAGCGGCTGCGCTTTCCCAGAAATCTCTTGTTCCTTACGCCGTCCGTCAGGGCTGTCGGCGAGCAGGTAGAAGGGATAGCGAGCGCTCATCAGGCGCGTCCGCGCCAGCGCCAGCGCGACCCGGCTAGTGTCTAGCGTAATCCACCGCCGGCCCCATTGCTCCGACACAAAAGCGGTAGTGCCGGACCCGCAAGTGGGATCAAGGACGAGATCACCGGGATCTGTGGCCATGAGAATGCACCGCGCGACAGCCTTTGTGCCGCTCTGCACGACGTAGACCTTGGGGTCGGTAAAGCTGCCTGTGCCAGTGTCGGTCCAAATGTTCCGAACGGGAACGACGCTGTAGTCTTCAAGGAGCCTGACATAGGCCAACGATGCGCCGGACACGATCACTCGTCTGGCCTTGACTAAGCGCGCCATTCCGCTCGGCGGAGTTGCCCATTGACGCTTTCCAACTGGGTAGGAGCGCCCTTCGAACTGGGCGTCGTATCTTGTTGTACTAGCCTGAGTTTGCGAGGTGAGCTGGTCTATCCGGAACGTTTCTGGCTGTTCGCTAGGCGGCAGACTGTTGGCATCGGTATTCCGATGAAAGCACCCATCCTTTGTGCGAGCGTGCCGATATAGTAGGTCTGTCGAAGCTGCGTCAGACTTGTCGAAGAACAGGGGTCGATATTTCGTCTTCGAGCGATCTTTGGCATACCAAACTATATAGTCGGCAGTAGTGTCTATATATTCAGAAGAAGAACTTGTAGTTGTTGAATTTACTATAAGCGCTATGCAATTTTCCGCGCCAAATATCTCGTCCATCAATGCTCGGACGCGGTGGACGTTCTCATCCCCAATCTGCACGAAGACCGATCCGCTCTCCGTCAGTAGCTCCCGCATCACCGTCAGTCGGTCGCGCAAGTAGGTCAGATAGGAGTGGATGCCGTCCTTCCAGGTGTCGCGGAACGCCTTCACCTGTTCCGGCTCCCGGCTAATATCCGTCTGCTTGCCGTCTTTCACGTCGCGGCTGAGCGTCGAGACCTGCCAGTTCGAGTTGAACTTGATGCCGTAGGGCGGATCGAAATAGATGCACTGCACCTTGCCAGCGAGCGCCTCGCGCTCAGCCAGTGACGCCATGACCTGAAGGCTGTCGCCCAGGATCATGCGGTTCGACCAGTGCTGGTCATGCTGGTAGAACTCGGTCTTCGCCTCGGGATCGATCCCGTTGAAGTCGGCGAACAGGTCCACCTGATCGCCGTCAGCCGGCGCCTTGGCGGACTGGCGCTTCAGGTCATCGATGATCGCCTTGGGGTGGATCTTCTCCTGAATGTAGAGCGGCGGTGTCTGGACGATCAGGTCCGACCAGTCCTGGGTGTCCTTGCCGCGCCACACGAGCTGGGCGTCGCCGATCTCGACCTGGCCGGTCTCAGCCAGTTGCTCGACCTGTTCCTTGGTCAGCCGGATGCGGGCGCCATTCCAGATGATCTGGGGATCAAGGTCTTCGTCCCGCTCGCGCCGCTCGCCCTCCGCCAAAGGGCGTGCCCGCGGGTAGTGCGCCGGCTGGGCCGGCTGCATCTCCTCCAGATACTCGGCCGTGGACTGAAGCTCCGCCGTCGGAATGTTCCGCCGCCGCGCTTCGTCGTGCGTCAGCGTCTCGACCTGCTTCGGGCCTCTGGGGGGACGGGCCATGCTTACTCGCGAGCGTCTGAGGCGCCGGGCGCCGGGGTGAGGTAGGTGTACCGGTCGGTCAGGTAGTCGGCCCACGGATCGCCGCGGCGGCTGGCGTGCTGGCGCCAGGTGATCAGGTAGCGGTCGAAATAGTCCCGTGCGCCTTCCTGGATCGAGG
Source organism: Caulobacteraceae bacterium (assembly GCA_043740995.1). Classification (GTDB taxonomy): domain Bacteria; phylum Pseudomonadota; class Alphaproteobacteria; order Caulobacterales; family Caulobacteraceae; genus Acaudatibacter. Next base: position 3,169 of record JAYUBD010000489.1, read on the forward strand.
GCGCCAGATTGAGGAAAAAGCGGTCGGGCGTGAGCCGGTAGTCCGCTTCGGGATGGAGGGCATCGGCGGCCGCGCTTCGGCCAAAGAACGCGCCCTGGCGCGTGCGCTCCTGATCCACGAACTGGGCCTTTGACGCTCTCATGCCGGCTGCGCGTTTAAGGCTTCGGCCAGGATGGCCGCGTATCGTGCGGCTTCCTGCTCCTGCCAGTCCGCCATCTGGCCCCAGTTGTCCTTATTGCGGCTGTCGATCCCCAGGAACTTGCCGAACATCCCTGTCCGCTCGTCGCCAAGGGGCGCGCCGAGGCGCTCGGACAGCAGCGACGCGGCCGGCGTCAGCAGGGCCACCGCGGTCTCGCGCGGGGCGCCGCGGGGACCGCGCACGAAGATCCCGACGCCATCCTGAGCGAGGTACTCCACGACGACGACGGGATGACCTTCAACAGGGCGCCAACGGGAACTGTCGGCGCCTGCGGCTCCAAACCTCGCGCTCGACGGATGGCGCTCCAGAAGGTGTGTCCAGAAAGCCCGCCGGAACACGCCGATCTCGGAGAGTTCGCGGCTCTCCCGCGCGACCTCCTGCAACTGCCGATCCCAACCGTTGGGCCGTTCCAGCACCTCGAAGAGCGGCGCCAGCGGCGAGTCCGCGATCTGCACCACCCGGACCCGCACCGCGAAGAAGGCGAAGGGATCGACAGTGTGCTCATTCAGCCAGCGCAGCGCCGACAAGTGTTCCTCCCGGAAACTGGGCGCCACCCAGATCATGGTCTTGGCGTCCAATCCCGTCAGGTAGGTCATGATCTGGCCGAGGTGGGTGTGATCGCTGGCCTCAAGCTGGTTCTCGATCAGGACCGCTGAGCCGTCCTGCGGATTTCGGGCGAGGATGTCGGCCGAGTAGCGACCAACCGGCGCCTCCGCCCGTTCCAGGTCTAGCGGGATGCCGACGGCTTGCGACAGCCGGTCGAGGTTCGCCGCCAGCCAGGGTGTGAAGACATGCGCCTCGTGCAGCCAGGCCGTGCGCGGATCCACTTCCCGCAGCGTCGCGAAGACCGTTTCCGTCATGCGGGCGCCAGTTCGGCGGACAGACGCTCAACCAGCCGGTCGAACTCGTCCTGCATGGCGTAGGGGTCTCGCAGTTCGGCAAATGCCCATCGGCCGTAGGACCCGAGATTGGTCACGCCCGGCACCCATTGGGCCTTCATGGTCTCGGACTTGATCTGAGCGTCGAGGCCCCGGAAGCCCTTCACCTCTAGCACCAGATTCAAAGGCTCGGCGCCGCCATCGTCGAGGCGGACAACGAAATCCGGGATGTATTTCCGCGGCAACGATCCATCGAGATAAGGGACCTCGAAGTTCATCCCCTGGTTCTTCACATAGGCGAGAACACGCGGGTGGCGCTCCAGCACCCGCGCTAGTTCGCCCTCCCAGTTGCTGTCGAGCACGACGTGGCTGACGTGGCACTTGCCCGCCGCCGTCGTCTGCACCGGCTTGGAAGTGTTGAAGGCGACGTGACGTGACGAGGTGGCGGGGTTGTAGGCGTCGAGGATCGCCTTGATCTTCTTCTCGCCCTCAGTGGCACGCTGACAGGCGAGGTAAATGAGCTGGACCGCCTTCTCCGCCAATTCGGTATAGGTGATCGCCCCGGTCGGCACGTCCTTGCAGACGAGATAGCCCTCGCTCAGCCAGCGCCGCACTACGCGCTGGAGATCGCCGAAGAGGTGCATCGGAGGATCTTCACCGGCGTCGCGGAACCGCGTGTAGAGCAGCCGCTTGGCGAGCAAGAACGAGATCGTGCTCGGGCGAATGTCCGCCAGAACCTGCGGGGTCAGCTCGACGCCTTCACCGACGATGCCCTCCATCAACACGGTGCAAGGTCCGACGTTTTCGGCGTTGAGGATCAGCCGGCTGTCATCGTTGAAGTCGGCCGTGATCCGCTCGTCTGGCAGATCGTAGCGATAGCCCTCGACCCGCGGGACGCGGATTTCCAGGGCCGCGCGTTCCTTCAATGCCTGGACACGCGTGGTCTTGGGCGGCGGTTTCACGAGCGCCACCACCGGCGCCGCCGTGAAATTGAACGGAATCCCGAGGATGTCGGCATACTCGACATCGAACAGGCCGGTAGCCGGGTTCAGCTCGTAGGACTGCCGGCGCAGGCCGCGCCCCACCACCTGCTCGCACAGCAGCTGAGTCCCGAAGGCGCGGACGCCCATGATGTGGGTGACGGTCCTGGCGTCCCATCCCTCGGTAAGCATCGAGACCGAGACGACGCATCGGATCTGTTCGCCCAGCCGCCCCTTGCGCCCGACAGTGTTCATAACCTCGCGCAGAAGGTCGGTGTCGGTGAACTTGTCCGCCGCATGCTGGTCTCCCGTTCGCTCGACCCATTCGCGCTTGAACTGCTCGATTTCGGCGCCCATCACGTCCTTGTAGGAGCTGTCCAGCGCCTCGCCGCTCTCCAGCGCCTCACTGTCCACCAGCACGGTGTTGAAGCGCGTCAGGCGGTTGCCGTGTTCGTCGTAGTTCCGGAACAGCGCAAGATGGCCGGCATGCTTGAACCGGGTCTCACCGTCGTCTTCCCGCTCAAAGCCCGCAATCCATTCGCAGACCAGCTTCGAGGTCGCCGTATTGTTGCAGACGACAATGAACACCGGCGGCGTCTCGATTCCCGCGCGCTCCCAAGCCTCGTAGGTCTCCTCGTAGTGGCTGTAGAGCGCGTAGAGGGCCGTCTGAAGCTGGGCCGGGAAGTCGGCGGAGAGTGGGTCGAGCTGGCCGGATTTCCCGGCGCCCTTCTTCGGCATCTTCTTGCCGATATGCTCCCACAGGTCGCGGTAGATCGGGGCCTCAGCGGTTACCGAACTGTCCGCCACCGGGATGCGCGGCAGCTTCACGATCCCGCACTCGATCGCATCCATCAGCGAGAAGTCGCAGACCGTCCAGGGGAAAAGGGTCCCTTCCCGGTAGCCGGAGCCGCGCAGGAAGAAGGGCGTGGCGGAGAGGTCGTAAACGGTGCGGACACCCACCTTCCGCTTCAGCGCCTCCAGGCCTGAAATCCAGAGCCGGGCGGCTTCCTTGTTGCGCTTGGCTTCTTCCTTGTCCTCGGCGGAGACCGGCGCCTCAGCATCGCCGGCGCGTTCCCGGTAGCAATGGTGCGCCTCGTCGTTGATCACGACGACGTTCTTGAAGGCCAGCAGCTCGCCGCAGACGCGCTTGAGCATGGCGCCGTCGGTTTCGGTCGTCTTGATCGCTTCGTGCCTGCCCTGGAGAAACGCCCGGCCGACCTTGGACAGGTCCATTGTCTCCTTCAGTTTGAACGCGTGGTAGTTGGTGAGCACGATCTTGGCCTTGCTCATGTCGAGCAGCATGTCGGCCGGCACAAGTTCGCGGTGGGCGTAGTAGTTGTCCGGGTGGCTCGGCAGGAGCACCTGAAGCCTGTCGCGGATCGTGATGCCCGGCGCCACGATCAGGAATGCGCGGCTGAATCGGCCGGCGTCACCCGCGCGGACGGCGTTCAAGGTCTGCCAAGCCATCAGCATGGCCATGACCGTCGTCTTGCCGGCGCCGGTGGCCAGCTTGAGCGCAATGCGGATCAGCTCCGGATTGGCGTCAGCGTTCACCGAGCGGATGTAGTCCCAGAACTTGGCGTGCTGCCGCAGCTTGGGCGCGACCTCGGTCAGCCAGATCGCGGTCTCGACCGCTTCGACCTGACAGAAGAAGGGGCGAACGGTCTCGAAGTTGTGGTCCCGCCAGTAGGTCAGGAGGCGTTGGGTGACGGGCGTCACCCCCCAGTCGGCGGGGTTCTTGAGCGCCCGCCAGGCCGTCACCTGGGCGCGAATCTCGTTGATGATTGTTAGGGTGAGGTTCTGCTGTTCTTCGTCCTCAGCCGCGAAAAGGTCTTCCTGGAGCGCCTTCCTTCCCTTCCGCTTCGCGGGCGGAACGGGCGAAATCAACGCCGATCGGCGCCGGCCTTGGACGGGTGGGAGATTAAGCGGCTGACCGGACCTGTCGTCCAAGGCGTGATGACGCGCCGGCGCCTCGTAGGGCGAATTCAGAATCGGATCTTCGAAAAACGCCTGAACCATCAATGCCCCCGCAACCTTGACGGTAGCGAGCGCGGCTAGAACGCGCAACAAGAGGCGGCATTTGGCGGCAGCGGGACACCGGGCTCCGACCGCACATTTTAGCTTGGCTGCGTTGCTTGGGGAGTGATGTGATGCCCGACCAGAATGTGGCCTGCCCGCTTTGGGGCACACCGGCCAAGCTGCTGCAGGGCTCCAGGTCCGCCGGGATGAAGCTCGACTCCCCCCGCGCAGGCGGTCGCTATGGGATCAGTCGCGAGGCCATCGACGACTATCCCGAGCTGAGTCTCAGGCAGGCGGCGCTCGTGACCAATTGGCTGGTCGAACAACGACGGTTTGGCGAGCGGTCACCGCGGCTATACACCGAGACCATCCGCGCCATCCTGGAGCGACGCCAACTCAAGTTCAGCGAGCAGCGCGAGCGTTTCTTTCTCGCCCTAGCTTCTGCCGGCATCAGACCTGGCCGTGAGCTGATCATGGCGGACGACTATGCGCTCGAAGTCGATGATCCGTTGCATCCGCAAAAGCTGATCGCTTGCATGGGGGCGGAGACCTACCGGGAGGGCATTGCGATCCTCCTGATGTTCCGCGACGAAGGGTATCTGACCTTCAGTGACCGGCGAGTTGAGCTGACCGCGAAGGGCTTCAACTTTCTCGATGGGCTTCAAGGCGGCGCTGATTCTCGCCAGGTGTTCGTCGCCATGTGGTTTGCTGACGAGTTGAAGGACGTATGGCGAACAGGATTCGCGCCCGGTATCCGCGATGCCGGCTATGAGCCCTTCCGGATCGATGGCTTGCATCACAATGGAAAGATCGACGACGCGATCGTAGCGGAAATCAAGCGGTCTCGATTCCTCATCGCCGACTTCACCTGTGGCGGGGTCCAGACCGAGAATGGTTTCCAGCCGAACCCGCGAGGTGGCGTCTATTACGAAGCCGGACTGGCTCACGGCCTCGGCATGCAGGTGATCTTCACCTGTCGGGCGGACCGAATGGACTGGCTCCACTTCGACACGCGGCAGTTTGCACACATCGTGTGGAACACTCCGACCGATCTACGGACGCAGCTCTATAACCGCATAGCCGCCACTGTCGGGGAGGCGCCCAGCGCGCCGGGTCAGGGGCGGGGAACTGTAGATCCTCCGCCACGGGAACCCGACGCCCACGAAGACGCCTGACCCAGCCGGAAGCGCCATTTCCTTTTGGGCGGGGGCGCGCGAAATCGCCTTGATTTCACGCCTCCCGCCGGCCCAGGGGGTAGTCTCAAGGTCACCGTCGGGGGAGGCGGGCGATACTGTGGCGATATGGTATGCCTACCGTAGTTGGCGTGGCGTTGGCCCCCGAGCTACCCCAAAGCGACGCAGGCACAGGCGTCAGGCGCAGCGATGCGTGGTGTGCACCCTATCGCCACACTTCGGTGACGAGGCCGCGCCCGCTCACCAAGGCCGAAGCTGCGATGGCGGCCTCGATGTCCTGAGTGAGGTCATCTGAACCCCGCCTTGCCGAGCAATTCCCCGAGGGGCCGCCGCAGACCCGCGATGCTCGAAGGGTGACGCGGTCACTACCTGGTCACCACCATGCCTTGGGAATCGCACTCCGCCACGATAGGCGAATCCCCCCACTGGGCGATCGGGTGCCGCAGCGGGGCATATTGGTGGCTTACCCGAAAGGGGAGTCAGACAGGCCATGAAGGTCCGCGCCATGATTGCATGGGTGTCGGGCCCCGAGCGCGCCAACGTCTGCCTGCCCACGCCACGGCTGTTCATACGGCGTTCCAGCATCGCTTCCCCGTACTTCCCCATGAGTGTCACACGCGTCCGGAAGCTAACTTCGGCCGGACGGGGCAAACCCCGTCTTTTTTCTTTCTCTTTGTTTTCCCCGGATCGCCCCGAGGCGTCGCTTGCGTAAGCCGCGGGCTGGCGCCCGCGCGCGGGTTGCGCAATACTCGCCGCGTCGGTGGTTGGTTTAGTCACTCGCTACCGATGCGCGTCACGCGCCGAACACAGGTCCGCTCTGTCGGGCGGCCTGCTCAATAGAAAACCTTCGGGGAATAGGCAGGACGTGCCTTCCCTGTGTTCGCACGTGACTAACCGTCCCGGCTCCGGCCGGACGACCACGGGGGCGTGCATATGAGAGGGTTCGTCTGGGCGGTTCTCGCTGCGGCCGTAGCCTTTCCCTGTCGAGCTCAGGACCTTTCGTCTGAGACAGTTGCGATCCAGCGCGCGTGCCCGCCTGAAAACTTCAAGACCGCCGTCGGCCTGTTCCAGTGCCAGGACTCTCTCGGGCGGGTAGTCTGGTTGCGCTATCTGCCAGAAACCATCACCGACTTCGATGCAGCGGCGCGCGCTCGCGCCCAGGCTGGCGCAGACTTCGACCAGGGGCGGACTTCAGCAGGCTTTCTGATGCAGCGCGTGCGCTACATCCAGGAGGATCTCGAAGCGGCGGTCTTGAAGCGGCGGGATGAGGCCTCTCAACGGCTGATTGCCCGCAGCGGGGCGGAGCAGCGCGCGCCTGCGGCAAAGTCGGCGCAAGACGACATTTGCAGGAATAAGGGCTTTTTGGTCGCTGCTATAAGCGCTTTGGCAGGAAGCCGGACGGCGGGCCTAGAGGCTGGCGCGGATACGATTGCTGACTGCCGCGGTGTGCCCCGTCCCTATCGTCCCCCCGTGGTGACTACGACCTGCTCCACCAACCTTGGCGTCACGACCTGCACAAGCCGCTAGGTGTTGCGATGGTCACGCTGCTTTAGGCAACTGGGCCGCCCTAGCCGCCCATAGGACTGCAAAGAGGCATGCCTCTCGCGGGCCGGTTTAGGTAGCGAGGGACCGCGATTCCCAAGTCTGCGGAGCAAAACGTGCCGCGCCGTCGGGTTTGGAACCATCTGGCTGCGGCCACTCGATCGAATGCGTGTGCGAGTGGGGTTTCCTATTTAGTGGGCGACCGCGGCCACGTTTAGTACGGAGTCCAATACCAGCACCTAGCGGATGGAGCCCGCCCCCCGCGCGCGGTTCCAAGGCTTGTCAGACTCCGCGATTCAGATACGGTTAACCATCGGTTCATCGAAACCGTGCGTACTCGCGAGAAGTTCTCGCGCCTTCCGGGCGAGTTGGGAGCCACGGCCGTATCTTGACGCGAGTGGCTTGGAACCTTAGATAGCGCGGCCCCGTTTCCGGGGCCCTCATTTCCTGAGGCGACGGAAAAATGATCGAGGTTCTACGAATTGCAGGAGTCCTCCTCGTCAGTATTCTGGCGGTGGCTTCGCTGCGCGTACTCATCGATCTGGTTCGAGCTGGATCCCAGCGGGTCCGCGAAGTACGCGAAGAGGGCGGCGGCCTAGTCCAGAAATTCAGGGGCGAGTTGGAGGGCGGCCAGCGTACGCCAAGCACTGCTCGCGCCCATGGACTCCACATGACGGTCCGTGGCGGCCAAGTGCATTTCCGCGAAAAGTCGGTCATCGCCAAGGAAGCTGCTTAGCCGAAAGTGGTAGGCGTAGCCTGGGGGAGCCTTCTGGCATGTTGCCCTCAGGGCCACCGAATAGGCCCTCGTTTGCGGGCTGGATTCCAACAATTACAGGGCATCTCTCGTTCAGCCTGATCGGGCCGGGCGGAAGTGCGCCTGACACCGTCGTAGCCAACGGATCTTCTGGCGCCACCGACGGAAGGCCGAGCACTCTGCGTCATGTCGCAGTAAGCCAATCCAGGCGCACCCGGGATTTGCCCTGGCCGTTCTATTTTCATCACTCCGCGAAGGCTGAATACATCCTCCTCGGCACTTCGAAGCCAGCGACTCGGCCGGTTCTTCCGGCAGAGGCCTCTGGTCGCATTGGCGAACACTCCGACGAGGTAGGTGTGCTCTGCGGGCGCATCTATGTCGTTCCATACCATCGCGACGCGGCCGCGGCCGCGCGTGGTGCCTTGCATTCGATCAAGAAGACCATCGCTCAGGCCGGAGATGAGGCCCCACGAGGCGTAGCCGGCCAGCTAGAGGGGTTAGGGGACCGGGTTCAGCAAATTCTCCAAGATGCGAGCGTTCGCGGCGTCGTCGCGCTGGGCGCAGACTTCGACCTCTACCGGACAGGCGAATTCCGTTTGTTCTTGGATTCCAATCAACCCGCAATCGCAGACGATGAGGGCGCGCCGAATGCCGCGCGCTTCAACTACCTGCTCGCCAGCCAAATCTACTACTTTGCCAAAGACATAGCCCACAGGCACTATCACCACGAAAGCTCCTCCGACAACTTGCTTCCGATCGTGGCGGCAGGCCCCGGCGATGATGAGAGCTGGCGTCGGGAGACTCTATGGTCGCTGGCGCGGGCCGTGCTGGAGATGCGTCGTAGGCATCATCTCGCAGGACATAAGAATGCTCTGGGAATTCTAGCCTACGCCGAGGCCTTTCAAGGCCTCCTGAGTCAAGTCCAGCGCTCGGTCGGCGGCGGTGGCTTTGAGCGAATATTGTCTGGGCCGGTGTACGATTTCACCCACACGCGCATGAGCCTCGAGGCGACGATCGAAGAGCATGATTATCGCAAGTCGTTCTGGTCGCAGTTCCAGGCACTAATTATCGCCACAACCCTCGCCGGCGCCGCACTGTGGCTTGGCGCGGTTCAAATACGGGATGTGGCGTGTACGGCTCCATGCAAGCCACCACTAACAGTTCCGCTTTGGCTGGCACATCTACTCCGAGTGTTGATCGAGCATCCGGTATTTCCGTTCTCGGTCATGCTCCTGGTCGGTTTGGTCTATTTTGAGTTCGCGCGGCGATCTTTGAAAGTCATTGGGCCTGTGCGCGGTTACGCCCGCTGGGTCTCGGATTGGAGCGTCGCACTCGGGGCTTCAGCAAGCCGTATGCTTCGAAGGATAGATCCTCGGTCGGGCGATGCGTTTGGGAGCGCCGTCGCTCTCTTCTCCGCAGCGACGATGATGGGCACATTGCTCTACTACCTCGGGGGAATCTTCCGGCTATGGGCTGTCTGGGTTCCCTGGTGAACGGTCGCCAGCGAATGCTTCACTCGTGATGACCATGTGATGACCGCGCGTTGCCATGTGAGACCGATTGTCTATATTCCATATGTAGATCAAATAGTTAAACTCGTAATGGACGCTCAATGAGCGACCTCTACTGGGACATCGAGCTGGAGGCGTAGCTGCGCGTTTAGACTTCAGAAATTCACGCGACCCCCTGAGCACAAGCGATCGGGCGACCCATGTAGGCCCCTGTCGGAGGCTCGCTGTTGGACAGGGCGTCTCGTCCGCCAAGGAGAGCCTGTGATGAAAACGTCCGGCCCGGACCATCCGATCACGCTGGAACCGGCGGCGGGTCGCTGGTGCGCTCGGTTTGCCGGCGAGGTGATCGCCGACAGCAACGCCGCCGTCATCCTGCGCGAGGCAGGCTACCCGGCCCGGGTGTATTTTCCCCGCATCGACGTCGCCATGCTGCACCTGGACCGGACCGAGGCGACCACCCACTGCCCTTACAAGGGCGACGCGGCCTACTATTCCGTGCGCGCCAACGGCGCGATGTCGGAAAGCGCCGCCTGGACCTATGAGCAGCCCTATCCCGCGATGGCCGGCATCGAGGGCCTGCTGTCGTTCTATCCGGATCGCGTCGAGGTCTATGAGGTCGCCGAACCTGCAGTGTCTATCGGCGGCTAGCGTCTGGACCCAGATGGAGTGGTTGGTGCAAAGCGCCTGGATTGCGCCAAGAGGAGACATTGGCTAGCGGCCTGAAACCCGACGTTGACGGACGCCGCTGGCTGGTCCGCTTGTCTGCACGGTCCCGACGGCCGCAGCGCTCCATTCGCGAGAAGAAGGTGAAGCCCCCGTACGGACCCCCTCTTACCTGTCGCGCGGATTGCGCTACCCTGCTGTGGGCGCCGCGGCGTTAGCGTAGGCGCGCGCGGCGCGTGGGGAGGGTCTGAAAAATGGCGTCGCGTACCTTCACGGCTCTGTTGATGGCCGCGGGCGTGTGGCTCGTGGCCGCCCCGACCCAGGCCCAGGAGCTCAAGGTTCGGCCTGGCACCGGCTCTGTCGAGGGCGCGCCGGGCTCGCTGCAGGACGTGCCCGCGCCGGCGCCGATCCTCGGACCGCGGGTCGCGCCCGGCTTCTCGCCACCGCGATTCAACGGCAAGCCCGACTTCACCGGGGTGTGGAACAACGAGACCCTGACCGGCATCGACCGCCCGCCCGCGTTCGGCGCGCGCCTTGTCCTGACCGGTGCGGAGGCTCGGACCATCGAGGGCGCCAACGACAAGCTGCTCGCCCGCGCCAACGCGCCCACGGAGGCGGGCGCCAACGTCCAGGACATCGAGGCCAAGGATACCTGCTCGGGCG
>JAYUBD010000490.1:0-4329 GCA_043740995.1 Caulobacteraceae bacterium
GACGGCCGGCGCTTTGGCCGACAACTCCGGCCAGTCGATGCTTTACCTGTCCGGTAGCGACCCTAGTAAGGCTGCCGATCTCGCGCTCGCTGGCAACGCGAACGCTTATGGCTCCTCCGACCCGAGAACTCAGGCCGCGCAAATTGGAGCCAAGGAGAGCTACGACAACACCGCCAACGCGGTGAACGCCAAGCTGGCCAACGCGACCGATATCGCCAACAACACACCTCAGCCGGCGATCGGCCCTGATGGCAACTTCGCCTTTGCCCGACGTGGGGACCTCACCGGCTACACCCCGATCGTCAACGACAGCGATGTCAGGGGGACCAAACTCAACCAGAATTGGGATAACCTCGATAAGCTCAACGCTCAGCAGCAGACCGCTGTCAGGGCCGCCAAGGGGGGCGGCAATCAGACGCCGCACAATTACGTCTCGCCAGATGGCTTCACGCACATCACCTATGACGGCGTCACTGACGCACAGACCGGTCAGAAGCTACCCGAAAATGGATTTATCGCCAATGCGCAGGGCGCGGCCAAGGATGTCGGGCTCGGCGAAACCAACACAGTCAAGACCAACCTCGAAACGGCGGTCGTCAACAATACCAATTTCATCACTCAGGCGCAGGCGATCTCCGATCTCGTCAGGAACCACCCGGAGTCGGTCGGGCCGCTCGGCGTGCTGCGCGGTGTCGGGCAGGAAGCCCTGCAGACCGGCAGCGCCTTGTTCAATGCCGTGGGCGGGGACGGCGCCTTCCAGCAGGTCAAGGACGCTGCGGCCAGCGCCGGGCTGCAAAAGGTGCTGCCGGATATGTACGACCCCAATATCCCGAAGGTGCGTGGCGCGTACTATGTCCTGCTCTATAACTACGCCTCGGCACTGGCCGGCCAGAACGGTCGCAGCGTCTCGGACAAGGATATCGAACTGGCCCGGCAGGGCCTCGGCGATCCCGACGAACTGTTCGGCAGCGCCAATAACTTCGTCACGAAAGTGCAGACCGCACAGGCGCTCGCCCAGCACAATGTCGACCACGCCCGGTTCCTGCTCAAGAACGGCACGATGGCGGTCGACCCGAACGACACCAAGCTTTCTGGCCAGCTCGAAAACGTCAGTTCGGACCTGAAAGGCGTCTCGAACACGGCGACGACGGCCGTTCCTCCCTCGGCGCCCGCTGGTGGCCCGCCCGCAGTTGGCACGGTCGACGGTGGCTACACCTTTATGGGCGGTGATCCGGCCAACCCGGCCTCGTGGAAGAAACAGTGATGGAAGGCCCCTGGTCCAAATATCAGGCCGTCGAACCAGCGGCAGCCGCGGGCCCTTGGTCGAAGTACCAGCCGACTGCCGCGCCGGCCCCGGCTCAGCAGCCGGTCGTCGACCAGAGCGCGCCTGACCTCAACATGGCCGGCGACAATAAATCTGGTCCTGACGCGAGGGCCACCCAGGCTGATGTGCTCTGGCAGGGCGCCGCGCATAGCGCCGCCGCGCTCGCCGGCGCCCCAATCGACCTGGCCACGCTGGCCACCAATATCGGCTCGGCTGGCGTCAACATCGGCGCTCATGCGCTGCACCTCAACGACGGCAAAGATGTCACCGGGTACCTTGGACCGCAGCCTGGGGGCTCGCAGGGTCTGTCCGACATCGCTGGCGCGATCTACCACGCGGGCACCGGCAACAACGCGCTGCGGCCGGAGGACCTGTCCCCAGAGGACCGCATCCTCTACAACTCGATTTCCGATGCTGGCGCTGGCCTGCTGACCGACGCAATGGGGCCAGTGCTGTCCAAGGCGGCTTCGTTCGCGAAGCGGCCGTTCACGGCCCCGCCGACCACTGTGCCGCTGCGTGGGGTCGAGTCGGCAGTGCCCCGTATGCCCACACCAACCTCGATGGCCTCCGGGGCCGCGGCTGGCGCCGGCGCGGGCGAGGTGCAAGGGAACTACGACGAGTATGGCCACCCGATTATCAGCAAAATCCCCTACGCTGGTCCAGCGCTCGACGCGACCGCGAATGTCCTCGCCACGCTAGGCGGCGCGATCGGGGGCCACCAGCTCAGCCGGGGCGCCGGGGCGGTTGCGCGACTGGCGACAGTCCCCCCGAGAGCGCTGGCCAGCAAGTTCATGCCCGGAAAAGAGGACGAAGTCTTCCCGCTGCAAAACGGGGCTGTCGCTTCGCCCAAGGACCAGGACGTGGCGGCGAACATCGCTCAGTCGATGGCCACCGACCCTAAGCAGGCCGCCGAACAGATTGGTCGGACCACCAACGAATTGCGGGCGGCCGGCACTCGCTTGCCGACCTCCGGCGGTATGTCAGAGGACGCCGGGCTCGTTGGGCTTGAGCAGAAGCTTCGACTGCAAGAGGCCGATAAGCCCGACTTCATCCAGAACGACAGGCGCGTCAACCAGGCGGCGGTCGATGCCGTCAACAAGATCGCGCCCGAGGCAGCCGTAGGCCGCACTTTCACCGACACCGCCGACCAGATGCAGAAAGACCGAGTAGCCGCGGCGCAGGGCAACGTCGAGACGACTTCGCAAGAGATCAATCGTCTCGAAGACCAGCGTCGAGCCGAAGCCGCCCCCATCGAGTTGGCGAGGAATACCCAAGTCCCAGCTAGCCAGGCCCTCGACAAGAACGTCGTCGACCAGACGCTTCTGCCCATGCAGCAGAAGAACGCGGAGATGTACGGGAAGGTCGATCCAGACAAGGCCGCCGTTGTCAGCAGCGACCCGATGATAGAGGCCGCTCAGAAGGTCCGCGACACGCTCGGGACGTTCAACAACCCGGATAAGGTCATTCCAGCCGGCCTGCTACGCCGCATCGAAGGCACGAAGCCAGCCAACGAACTAGACCCCGCCGTCGAGGCCGAGTTGGCCCGGCACCCGCAGCATATCCAAGAGCAGGTCCGCGCGGCGCTGGGCGCCGCCGAGGAGCCGGCCACAACGTCAGTCGGGGACATCGTTGACGTTTATCCAGAGCTTCGGAAAACCGAGCAGCAGGCCAACCGCGCCGGGAATGTCGCCCTGGCGCAGAACATCCGCGCTTTGCGCACCAGCATGGACGGGGTGATCGAGAAGGCAGCGGCAGGGGGCGACGAAGCCGCCCAGCGGGCGATGGAGGCTAAGCAGAACTACAAAGACACGATCGGCACGACGTTCGGCGACGGCCCCGGTGGCCCAGCCACCAAGCTTCGAAAGGATGTCACGGCCGACAGGTTCGACCGCAGCTACAGCCCGCCGGAGGACACTGCCGGCAGGTTCCTGCAACCCGGCCAGCCAGAGAAGGCGGCGAGTCTCAAGAACATCCTCGCCAACAGCCCGGATCCCGGAAGCGGACAGCGGGCGGCCGGCCAGTATCTTGCGGCCGATCTTGCCTCACATGGAGCGATCGTCGACGGAAAGCTCAACCCGCAGGCCATCGCCAACTGGCGCAGTAAGTTCGGCGAAGACACGCTTGCCGTGGCGCCCGGCTTCAAAAAGCAACTCGACGATTTGCAGACGAGTGCCGCTTCGGGCCGGGACCAGGCGAGCCGACTCGGCCAGCAGCTTCGGGCGCACAATGCCGCGCTCGAAGAGATCAAGCAAAACGACACCGCCTTCAAGAACGTGGTCGGCCACAGTCCGGTAAAGGCGGTCGACGCCATTTTCAAGTCGAACGACCCCGAACGCGCGATGCAAGAGATCGTCGGAAAGCTTGGCGAAGGCACCGCCGCGCATGACGGGCTTAAGGCCGCCGTACGTGAAAACCTGATCCAGAGGGACACGACGACGGCCCTCCACAAGACATCGGAAGGCGATAATCCGATATCATTTGCCAAGCTCGACACCCTTTTCAAGACGAACGAAGGCACCTTGTCGCGCGTGTTTTCGCACGAGGAGATGCATTCGCTGCAGACGGCGCACACCTTCCTCAAGTCGCTTAATAACCTGCAGCAGCAATCGCTGGCCGGATCGGCCACCGCTGAGCGGAGCGGCGCTACCGAGAGGCTGCTCAAGGTCATCGAGATCGGGTTGAAGACGCGGTATGGCGGCCTTGAGGGCGGCAACAAGATGCGCAACCTCAAACTCGCCGCTTCCCTGCAGGGCGGCGGAGCGAACAACGTTCCCCGGCTGCTGGTGGAAATGCAGTTCAACCCCGAATTGGCGCAGAAGCTGCTGACGCGGGACGTGAAGAAACTCAAGCCGCAGCGCTACGACCCGAAGTTCTTCGATCCACTTGTTCTCGGCGGGGCCGTCGCGCGCAACAATATCGACAACCAGCAGCCGACCAAGTAGAAGAGAAATAAGAGATTTGGAGAGCTAAATGCCGACCTATGATCAGCAGAAACTAGACGCCGA
>JAYUBD010000491.1:0-4300 GCA_043740995.1 Caulobacteraceae bacterium
CGCGGGTGGGATTCAGCTTTCGCAACCACGCCGGCGAATATTGCCGCACCTTCCAGACCCGGCGCGACCAGGCGGTCTCGGGCGTCGCCTGTCATGACAACCAGCGCTGGTCGGTGCGCGTGGCCGCCGCCGGACCGGCGACCCCGGCCGCCGGGGCCTATCGCATGGCCGCCTCCGACACCCCGCCGGCCGTGCTGGCGGCGGTCGACGCCATGATCGACGGCCCGTCGCTGGATGCGACAGGTGAGGCCGAAGCGCGCAAACAGGATTGGCGGCCGCGTCGCTGAGCCATCTTCCTTCGATGGGGGCAGATTCAACGTGCGATGTCACAAATCGCAAGCGTCGCGCGTCTTAACCTAAAGACATCAAGAGGGAGCTCGACATGCAACGCATAATCGCCGGGATAGTCGCCGCCGTCCTGGCCGCCAACGGCCTCGCCATGCTGTTCGCCGGAGGCTGGTGGTATGGCGTGGTTCCGGGGGTTCCCGAGACCGGCCCGTTCAATCCGCATTTCGTCAAGGATATCGGTGCGGCCTATCTGATATGCGGCGCGGCGCTCGCCTGGCGCGCGGCGCGGGGCGCCTCGACCGCCGCCCTGGGCGCGGTGACGGCGACGGCGGCTTTTCTAGTTGTGCACGCTCTGATTCATGTCGTCGACGAAGTCAGCGGATCCAATGCGCTGGGTGAATTCGCGCGGGATTTTCCGGGCGTATTCCTGCCCGCCCTGGTCGCCGTCTGGATCGCCCTTCCCGTCCGCAAATCGGCCTGAAAGGAGAATCGCCATGCTCCGCGCCCTGCTCCGCCGGTCCATCGACGCCATGGAAAAGAAATACGCCTACGACGCCGGCTATCTGCGCGAAGTGCTGGCGGTCAGTCCGTGGACCTTCCTGAAATTCGGCCTTGTGGCGACCCTGGGCCGCGGCAGGCGCGCGCCCGCCGACGCGACGGCCGCCGCCGGCCTGGTCGGAACCTTGGTTGAGGACTGTGGCCCGTGCACTCAGATCGGCGTCGACATCGCCGCCGAACATGGCGTCTCACCGGTGGTCGTGCGCGCCATCCTCGCCGGGGACGAAGCGGCGATGGGCGAAGTCGCCGCCCTGGCGTGGCGCTTCGCCCGCGCCAGTCTGGCGCGGGACATGTCGGCCTGTGATCCCCTGCGCGAAGAGATCGTGCGCCGTTGGGGGCCGGGCGGCTTGGTGGATATCGCCCTGTCGCTGACCACGGCGCGCATGTACCCGACGCTGAAATATGCCATGGGCCAGGGCAAGACCTGTTCGCGGGTGGTGGTGGCGGGCGAGCCGGCGGCCTTCACCCGACCGCTCGATCTGGCGGCGTGAGTACGGCGGCGACCTTCGAGGGCGAGCGGCCGCGCCTGACGCGCCTGGCCTACCGCATGCTGGGCTCGGTGGCCGAGGCCGAGGATGTGGCGCAGGACGCCTGGCTGCGCTGGGGTTGCGCCGACCCGGCGACGATCATTGATCCCGCCGCTTGGCTCACCCGCGTCGTCACCCGCCTGTGCCTCGATCGTCTGCGCGCCGAGCGCGCGCGCCGCGAGGCCTACATCGGCCCCTGGCTGCCCGAACCCCTGATTGAGGACGCGGGCGATCCGGCCTTGCGCGCCGAGGACGTTTCGGTGGCCTTCCTGCTAGCCCTGCAACGTCTCTCGCCGCTGGAGCGCGCCGCCTTCCTGTTGCACGACGTGTTCGACCAGGACTACGCCGCTGTCGCCAGGACGCTGGATCGGGGCGAGGTCGCCTGCCGTCGGCTCCTCAGCCGCGCCCGCGCCCACATCAGGGACGCCAGGCCCCGGTTCGTCGTGCCGGCCGACCAGGCCGCGCGACTGATCGGCGCCTTCCTGGCGGCCGCGGCGAACAACGACGCTTCGGGCATGGCCGCCCTGCTCGCCGAAGATTGCCTGCTGATCAGCGACGGCGGCGGCAAGCGTTCCGCCGCCCTGCGCCCAATGGTCGGGCGCGAGGATGTCATGCGGCTGATCGAGGGTCTGATTTGGCGCGGCAAGGCCTTCGCGATCACCGACGCCCGTTCCGCCCGCATCAACGGCGCTCCCGGCTTCGTCCTTACCGACCCGGAAGGCGTTCAGACCGTCGCCTTCGAGGCCGACGCCGATGGCCGCGTGGCGGCGATATACATTGTGCGCAATCCGGAGAAGTTGCAGGGGTGCGCCCTGCGGTGAGGCGGGGCGCGCCGCGTCGAGACAGGGCCGTCAACGTCGTCCGACGTATTCTTACTGGGTCCCGAGCCAGTCCCGCCTCTCTACTGCGGGGTCACCTTCGTGGTCGTGGTGATCTGAGTCGAGGGATCGGGCGCCGCACGGGTCGTCGTCGTGCGGCGTATGACCTTGGTTCGGGTGGAGTGCCGTACAACCTTGGAGCGATGACGGCTGGCCGGCTGCTGGGTCGAGACGGTCGTCTCGATCTGGGTCGTCGCCGGCGTCTGGGCAACCGCTATCGCCGCCGCATTGCGCGCGGCGGATGCGTCAGCCGCCGAGGCGGCGGCGGATTGCTGAGCGGTATCGGCGCGTGCGCCGGCGTCGGCCGCCTGCTGCTGGGCAGCGACGGCCTGCTGCTGGGCGGCTCCGACCTGATCGCGCGCCGCGTCGGCGCTCGCTTTCTGGGCGTCTTGCGCGGAGGCGACGGCGTCGTCCTTGCGCCGCTGCGAGATTCCGATCGCGGTGTCGGCAAGGGCCGAAGCCCGGATCGCGTCCTGAATCGCCGCATCTTTGTGGCCGGACGCGAAATCCTCCTTGGCGACCGCCAGGGCCGCCCGCGCCTCGGCCGTATTGTGCGGCGCCGCCGAGCCGCCGCCCACCGTTTCGGCGCTGTGAATCTTGGCCTCAGCGGCGGCGATGGCTTCGCGGGCGCGATCGGTCGTCTTGTTGGCTGCTGCAGGCGTCGCGAGCGCCAAGGCGATGGCGCTCGATGCGAGAAGCGACGCGAAGATTGTTTTACGAAGCATGATATTTTCCTAGACCGTTGCAGATGCTGCCGTTGCGGGTCCGACAACCCGGTTGGCGTTCGAGTGCTACGGCTGACGCGGCGATAAGTTCCTGTGTCGCCAAGCATGATCTCGCCATCGAACGCGTCGAACAGGAAATTCGTGTCATACGCGTGGGTTTCAACCCGCATCAACGATCGACAAATTCGCCGCGCCCTTTATGCCGGAGTAGCTGTTTTCCGGAGTACTCGATCATGGCCGCGCAGCTTCGCGCCAATTCGCTGTCGCTGATCGAATCCCTGGTCATGGGCGTGGCGGGGAGCGCGCCGGGATTTTCCATCGCCGTCGCCTTGGCCAGCCTGCTGGCTACGGCGGGGACCTTGGCACCCGGCGCCTTGGTGTTTTTCGCCATCCCGATGATCGGCATAGCGATCGCCTATAAGGGCCTCGGCGCGCGGATGGCCAATGCCGGCGCGGCCTACGAATGGACCGGCAAGATTTTCGGCAAGCCGGTGGGCTTTTTTTCCGGTTGGGCCTTGCTCATCGCCTCGACCGTTTTCATGGTCACCGGGGCGGTGCCGCTGGGCGCCGCCACCCTGAGTTTTTTTCCGGACCCGAGCTTGACCGGCAATGTGATCTTGACGGCGTCCATCGGCGCGGTCTGGTTCGTGATCATCGGCGTCGTGCTGATCGTGGGCGTGAAACTGACAAGCATCGTCCAAATGGTCATGAGCCTGGTCGAGATTGCCATTCTGACCGCCGTGCTGGTCGCCGCCGGGATCCATACGCTTTTGCACGGCGCGGCGACGCCGTTTTCCTGGGCTTGGTTTGGTCTGAACTATCCGCCCGGCGCCTTCGCCGCTTCGGCGCTTATCGTGGTATTCTTCTATTGGGGCTGGGACGTGACCGCCAACCTCGGCGAGGAGACGGACGCCAAGAACGACGGCGCGGCAAACGGCGGTTTTTTCAGCGTCTTCGTCACCACCTTCTATTTCCTGGCCTTCGCGGCGGCGACCCTGTTTCTTTACAGCCTCAAGGACGCGCGCAACCTCAGCGACAATCTGGTCTTCCATCTGGCCGTTCAGGCGGGCCTGGGCCGCGCCGGCGGGCTGGCGGCGTCGTTCGCGGTGATCCTCTCCAGCATCGCCACCCTGGAGACCCAGATGCTGCAGTTCTCCCGCACCCTGTTCGCCATGGGCCGCGACGGCGCCATGCCGCGCGCCTTCGGCGTCGTCGACGCCAAGACCCAGACGCCGGCGCGGACCATGTACCTGCTGATCGGCCTGGGCCTGGCGATGATTTTTCTGGCCAGTTTCATCTCGACCGTCAGCCAGATCCTGGCCGA
>JAYUBD010000492.1:0-4290 GCA_043740995.1 Caulobacteraceae bacterium
GGTCGCGCCGAGGTGCTGCGCCAGCTCACCGCCGAGCTGAAGAAACGCGACGGGGTCGTGGTGCTGGGCTCGCTCGGCTTCGAGAACGCCTACGCCTTCGTCATGCGCCCCGACCGGGCGCGGGCGCTGGGCGTCGTCTCGCTGACCGACCTGGCCCGCGAGGCGCCGAAGCTGACCCTGGGGTCGGATCTGGAATTCCTGTCGCGGCCGGAGTGGAAGGCGGTGGACGCCGCCTATGGCCTGGGGTTCCGGACAAAGCGCTCCTACCAGCCCACCTTCATGTACCGCGCGCTGGCCGGCGGCGAAGCCGACGTGATCTCGGCCTTCTCCTCGGACGGCCGGATCGCCGCCGACCGGCTGGCGGTGCTGAGCGATCCCAGGCAGGCCGTCCCGCCCTATGACGCCATCGTGCTGATCTCGCCCAGGCGCGCCGACGACCGGCGGCTGATCGGCGCGCTCCAGCCGCTGATCGGCAAGGTCAGCGTCGAGGCGATGCGCGCGGCCAACTACAGCGCCGATCGCGACCAGGGCAAACTCAGCCCGGCCCAGGCGGCGAGAGAGCTGGAAAAGCAAGTCGGGCGCTGAGCGGGCCTTCAGAACGTCTGCTGAGGGGGAAAGCGGACGTCTGCCCGCGCGCGGCGACGGGCATCGCCGGAACTACGCGATGCCGTTCGCGTTTCGTCGAGGACCTGAGGAGACTCACATGAAAAAGAACGTCGCAAACGCCGCCTTGGCAGTCGCTCTGCTCGCGGTGGTGATGACCAGCGCGGGATGCGCGGAAAACACCTATGCCCAGGGTCCAGACCCCAGGCTGGCCGCCAACGGCTACGAGGGTCCAAACTACGAGGGCTACCGCGAATACGCCAACCAGTGCCAGCGCGACAAACAGGACCGCAACGTCGCCGGGATCGCGCTCGGCGCCATCGCCGGCGGCCTGGCGGGCAATGCCGTCGCCTCGGGCGGGGGCAGGACCGGCGGCACGATCCTCGGCGCGGCCGCGGGGGCCGCGATCGGCTCCAACATCGCGCGGTCGAGCATCAACTGCGACAATGGTCAGCCCTATTGGACGCGCGATCAGACCGCCGACTATGACAGCTACCGAGGCTATCGCGGTCAGCACGACGACACCTGGTATCGCCAGCATGACTGTCGCTGGGTCCGCAGTGAACGTGGCGACTATGTGCGGGCCTGCCGCGGTCGCAACGGCAACTACTATCCGGAGTATTAGGGCGCGTGACCACCGCTGATGGATTCGGGATTCGCCTAGTCTATGGATCGTGACTCAAGGTTGATGCTGGGTCGGGGACTTGGCTGACTGTCGCGAAGTTGACGTTCCATTTTGCCAGAGCGTCGGCGGCGCAGCATCGCGCCGAGGCCAATTCAACTCAGGTCAAGGTCACCAGTACCCCGATGGGGCCGTATAAGCGCAATGGGCCGTATAAGGATGTCGGTTCCGACGCCAAGAGAGAGAACTTCATTGCCCTCCGGTCGGCCCTAGTGCTTAATTCTATCCTTGAGGCCGCAGTCGCAATTTGGCGTGGGAGGAGATGTCTATGAACAGTTTTCGGGCGTCTATAGCAGCTCAGATGCTTGCAGGGGCGCTCTGCGTCGCTCTTGCAGCGACGCCGGCGGCTGCGGTGACCTTCACAGCGCCGTCGGGTCCGGTTTTGGGCGACCTGGGCCCTGGGACGCTTGGACTCAGGGATTTTGTCTCTGAGGGTGGTAAGACAAGTGGCCCTCCCGACTGCATTACAGGCTGCCTTGCCGTTCCCGAACCTATGTCCTGGGTGCTGATGATGTTCGGTTTCGGCCTGGCCGGGGCGAACCTTCGCGCTAGGCGCCGGCTGGGCGTCGGCTGACCGCCGAGCCGCGAGCCGATCTGGAGAACGCGGAGCGGACCTACCGCGCCTTCATTAGCTACAGTCACGCCAACATCCGCACGGTGCGATGGCTGCACCGGGCCATCGAGACCTTCCGCCTGCCGCGCAAGCTGGTGGGCCGGCCCACCCCGCTCGGACCGGCGCCCCGCCGGCTGACCCCTCTGTTCCGCGATCGTGACGAACTGCCGGCCTCCGGCGATCTCGGCCACGAACTTCGGACTGCGCTGTCACTGTCCCGACGGCTGGTGGTCGTCTGCTCGCCCAACTCGGCGCGTTCGCTTTGGGTCAACGAAGAGATCCTCGCCTTCAAGCGTCTGCACGGCGAGGCCGGCGTTCTGGCCCTGATCGTCGCCGGTGACCCAGGAGCCTCTAGCGCGGGCAAGCCCGATGAGGAGTGCTTTCCGCCAGCCCTGCGCTTCAGCCTCGGCGCCGACGGGGCGCTAAGCAACGAGCCCGCGCATCCGATCGCGGCCGACATGCGACGCGAAGGCGATGGCCGCCGCGGCGCGCTGCTGAAGCTGATCGCGGGTATCGCCGCCGTGCCGCTGGACGAACTGGTGCAGCGCGAGGCTCAGCGGCGACTGCAACGGGTGACCACCGTGGCCATCGGGTTGGGCGCCGCGCTGGCGGGGGTGGGCGGCTTGGCGTTCTACGCCAACACCCTGCGCATCGAGGCCGACCACCAGCGGCGGGTCGCCGAACGCGAAGCCGCGACGGCGCGGGCGGCGTCCGCCTTCATGGTCGGGACCTTCTCGCTCTCTAACCCCGTCACCGAAAATCCACGGACCCTGACCGCGTTGACGGTGCTGAACCGCAGCGCCCGCCGCGTGCGGACCGAGTTGGCGAACCAGCCTGGCATTGAGGTCGAACTCCTGGACGCGGTAGGGCAGGCATACAACAACCTCGGCCTGTTCGAGGAATCGCGCTCGGCGTTGGAAGCCGGCAGACACGCGGCCCACGCTGTCGGGCCGCCCGGCGCAGCGCTGCTGCTGACCTTGGCAGAAACCTACACGAGTCAGGGCGCCTTTCGGAATGCGAACGCCACCGTGATAGAGGCCGAACACCTGCTCGGCCCGGACCTGACGGCCTATCACCAACTGCGCGGACAAGCGGCTCAAATCCGCGCTCGTTTAGAGTACACGCTCGGCGAATCCGCCGCGGCTGCCCGTAATTACCGGCACGCGCTCTCCTACTATCAACGGGTGCCCGACTTGAATCCTGAGATTCTCGCCCGGGCATACTTGAACTACGGCCTGGAGCTCTCAGAAATGGGCGATCACGACCAAGCGCGCGCCACGTTGCTCAAGGCCGCCGCGATCTACCGCCGTGGGACGGGCGAGCGCAGCCTGACGGTCGGCCAAACCTACACGGCGATCTCCCTCAATGAGCTCGCGGTCCACCATCTCCCCGAAGCCAAAGCGGCGATCGACAAGGCCGTGTCCATCCTGTCGTTTGTGCTGGACCACGACAATCCGACCCTGGCCTCCGCGCTATCGCAACGAGGCCAAATCCTGCTGACGCAGGGGTCGCCGAAGGGCGCCGTCACGGATCTCGCGGAAGCCGCGGCCATCTTGCATCGCGCCTACAAGGGGCCGCACTATCGGATCGGCATTGTCCTCGGATATTTGGCCCTTGCCCAGTCACAGCTGGGCGAAACGCGGCGCGCGCTCGCGACGATCGACGAGGCCAAACGGAACTACGACGAAAGTTACAAGAGCCTCAACCCCAACCATGGCGACCTGCTGGTGCAGCGGGCCAAGGTGCTGCAGCGAGCGGGCCGCCTCACGGAAGCCCGTGCGGATTGCGCTGCAGGTCTGGACATCATCAGGAAGAAGCTCGGGGCTGACCACGAGGCTTACAAGGTCGAGGCGGGGGTCTGCGCCAAGATCTGAGCGGCGCGAAGTGCGAGCGGTGGGAAGCTGCAAGCCCAGCCGGAAAATCTCCGCATCTCCACACCCGCACGGGCGCGGAACGCGGTTGAGGAAGGTTTGCGAGGTTAGAGTCCGCGCGGCCGCGAAGGCCCCTTCCCGAGCCTTTTGTTTAGGCGGCGACTCTCCTACGTCCGCATCTGACGCACCGCCATGTTCCAGTGCCCCTCGCATGTTGGACGCGCTCACCATCACCGGGGCGGAAGCGGCGGGGCTCTCAGAGCTTGCCGCCATGGACTTGGCCATGGCCCGCGACTTCGCCGCCCGCGCCCGGGCGGCCGAGGACCCGGAGATCGCCAACGACCTGGCCCGCACCTATCAGCGGATGGGGCGTTCCTACCGCCAGTCCCTGGCCCTGAAGGTGCGGCTGGCGCGCGAGATCGGCCAGGCCGAGCGCGAACCGCCGCCGCTACCCCCACCGGTTCCCCGCGACGAGGCGCGCAGCGAGGCCCGGATCGCCGAGATCCGCGGACCCGTCCAGC
>JAYUBD010000493.1:0-4289 GCA_043740995.1 Caulobacteraceae bacterium
GTGGCGTGTCCGCCGGCGGCGACCGCGGCGTCTCGCAGGCGTTCGGCTGGCGCGTCGGTCCCAAGCCAGATCTGAGCGCCGGCCCAGTCCCGGAAGGCGCCGTCAGCCATCGCTTCGGTGTCGAACCGATTGGTGTGGGGCAGTGACAGCCGCCACAGGCGGGGTGCGGCGAGGCAGGGATGCCGCATATGTCGCACATCGGACCAAAGGTCCGGCGGACAAGGCTCTCCGCCCAGTTCGGCGATGGCGGCGTCAACGGCGACCGGAGCGCCCGAAAGGCGGACGTGCAATCGTTCGCCGTCGTGACAGATCCCATCGATGGGCAAAGGACGGCGCATCAGGGCGGTGACCCTCGGGAATGCCGTCAACCATGGGCCCTCGAAACTCAACGCGGTTTCCGCCAGTGGGATGGGTGAAACGCGTAGCGAGACATCGAGCAGGACGCCCAGGGATCCAAACGCGCCCGCCATCAATCGAAAGCCGTCAAACCCTGCGACGTTCTTGAATACCGTGCCGCCCAGGCGCAGAGCCTGACCCTGTCCGTTGAGAACGGTGACCCCCAGGACCGAGTCCCGAACCGCCCCGGCGAACGGCCGTCGCGGCCCCGAAAGGCCGGCGGCCACGACCCCGCCCAACGTGCTGGCTGCGCCGAAGATTGGCGGCTCGAACGCCAGCCTTTGGCCATGCGCCGCCAGCACGGCTTCGATATCGGCGATCGGCGTGCCGGCCCGGGCGGTGATCACCAGTTCGGTCGGCTCGTGGCTGATAACCCCCCGATGGCCGGAAACGTCCAGCACGTCGGCGGGAGCGCCGCGTCCCAGGAAGGCTTTGGTGTCGCCGCCGACGATCCGCAGACGTCGGCCCGCGGCGGTGGCCGCGCCCACGGCCTCGGCCAGGATCGATGCCTGGTCGCTGTCGCTACAGGCGGTCAAGATGGGCAAAGGGCAGGTTTCCGGCATGGACATGCATGGCGCCAAACTCGGCGCAGCGGGCGAGGGTGGGAATAGCCTTGCCGGGATTGAGTAGACCCCGGGGATCGAACGCGGCCTTGATCGCGGCGAAGGTTTCCACCTCCGCGGTGGTGAACTGCGCGCACATTTGGTTGATCTTTTCGCGACCCACGCCGTGCTCCCCGGTGATCGTCCCGCCAACCGCCACGCACAGTTCAAGGATCGCGCCGCCCAATGCTTCGGCACGGTCCATCTCGCCAGGCGCATTCGCGTCGTAGAGGATCAAAGGGTGCAGATTGCCGTCACCGGCATGAAAAACATTGGCGACCGGCAAGCCATGAAGTTTGGACAGCCGTTCGATCTCCTCCAGCACGTCAGGCAAGCGGCGACGAGGGATGGTGCCGTCGATACAATAATAGTCCGGCGCCAGCCGGCCCATGGCGGGAAAGGCGCCCTTGCGCCCCGCCCAGAACCGCTGGCGTTCAGCCTCGTCGGCCGCCAACCGGACCTCGGTCGCGCCGGCCGCGCGGCAGATCGCCGCCACGCGGTCCAGTTCGGCCGCCACATCTGCGATCGCGCCGTCCAGTTCACAGAGCAGGATGGCGGCGGCGGCGGTGGGATAACCCGCATGGACATGAGCTTCGGCGGCGCAAAGGGCCAGACGATCCATCATTTCCAGTCCGGCGGGAATGATTCCGGCGGCGATGATCGCCGCCACGGCGCGACCGCCATCGCGCACGTCGGCGAAGGCGGCCAAGAGCACCCGGGCGTGGGCGGGAAGGGGCAACAGCTTGACGGTTACCTCGGTGATCACGCCCAGCAGACCTTCGGATCCGGTCATCAGCGCCATGAGGTCCAGGCCGGGCGCGTCCAAAGCGTCGCCGCCGATGGTCAGAACCTCGCCCTCGATGGTGACGACTTCAAGCTTCTGGATGTTGTGAACCGTCAACCCGTATTTCAGGCAGTGAACCCCGCCGGCATTTTCGGCGACGTTGCCGCCGATGCTGCAGGCTAATTGCGAGGACGGATCGGGCGCATAGAACAGCCCATGGGCCGACACCGCTTCTGAAATCGCCAGATTGCGGACCCCCGGCTGAACCCGCGCCGTGCCCTCGTCAACGTCGATGGCCAGAATTTTGTCGAAGCGCGAGAGGCTGAGCAGTACGCAGCCCGGGAATGGAAGCGCGCCGCCGGACAAGCCCGTACCCGACCCGCGCGCCACCACGGGCACGCCCAAGGCACCACAGGTGATCAGCACGCCCCTGACTTCATCCCGGGTTCGGGGCAGGGCGACCAAACCCGGCATGCCGCAATAGGCGCCAAGACCGTCCGACTCATAGACCCGCATGCCCTCCGGCGTGGTCAACAACCCGTCGGCAGGCAAAATCGCACGGAGTCGGCCAATCAGCGCTTCACGATCCGGCGCGGCGAAAATTGGGTCAAGAACCGGATCGAACTTGTCGAGCATGCGGACTGAGCTAACGCGCGGCGGTCGCGCCGTCGATGGGCGCGTTGCTCAATCCGTTGAATTTTCGGCGGCGGCCTATCGGGCATGGCGGCCGATGAGACTATTTGGCGTCGCTGGCGGTCTTGGCGACTTCATGGCCAGCGCTGGAGACGTCCTTGCCGGCGCCCTCGATGGTATTGCAGGCGGCCAGGGACATTCCGGCGACCAAGAGTGCGGCTACGATTAAAAGACGCATTGAGTCATTCTCCGTTGGAACCAGGAAACTTGACAACGCCCTGCCGCCGATCGGGTTCCCGCGGCGGTCCCCGGCGGTCGCGACTGGCTGTGTCGAGGCCGCTTAGTTTGGTGGCGTCGGCCAAAATAGACGCCATCGCTTCGCCCGCCGGTCTGCCGTCGCGCTCAAACTGTCCGGATTGCATCAATGTATGCAGCGTCCGTCGAGCCCGGCTGACCCGGCTCTTGACGGTGCCGACCGCGCAACCGCAGATGTCCGCCGCATCCTCATAACCAAAACCGCCGGCCCCAACCAAGATCAGGGCCTCGCGCTGTTCGGCGGGCAGTTTCGCGAGAGCAAGGCGCAGATCGTCCAGAGCCAGGGCGGCGCTCGGATCATCAACAGCCACCAGGGTCCGCTCGGCGGCTTCCTGGTCGAGTTGCACCTGTCGCCAGGCCCGCCGCCGTTCGGAAAAAAACTGGTTGCGCAGGATCATGAAGGTCCAGGCCTTCATG
Source organism: Caulobacteraceae bacterium (assembly GCA_043740995.1). Taxonomy (GTDB): domain Bacteria; phylum Pseudomonadota; class Alphaproteobacteria; order Caulobacterales; family Caulobacteraceae; genus Acaudatibacter. The sequence goes on from JAYUBD010000493.1 coordinate 3,148, forward strand.
TTGGTGCCCATCTGATAGCTGGCGCGGGCATTCCACGCCTTCATCAACGCATATTGCGCCAGATCATCGCCGCTGGCCGGGTCACCGGCCAGACTGCGCGCGAATGCGCGCAGATGCGGGATCAGCGCGACCAATTCCCTCTTGAATTCGGATTCGTCAAAGTCGGGCGGCGTTTCCGAACTGGGTGGCGAATCGATGTCGATCACGAGCAATCACCATTGGATTGTTTCTCGTCGCCCCGCCGCAAAATCTCAAGAAAGGCATCCGGAACGGGCTCACCAACCACTTCGTCGAACATTTTTCTAAGCCTCACCCCAAGAACCTCTTGCCTGAGCTGGGCTTCCGCCACTTGAATTTTCGTGGGTGGCTTGGGTTTGCCGGTTGGGATCGCGTCGTTCATCGCCTGGCGCAAACGTCGATCACCCGACGCCTCCTGATCTGTTTGTTATTCCCACGTCCAAACTAGGTCTGGGCCACGACCGGGGGCAAGAGGCTTCGAAACGCGCAAAGTCGGCTGTGGTTCCACCGACGATTCAAAAAAAGGAACTGGAAGCGCTGCCGATGAGTTTGGTAGGCTATGGATTATTCTCAGGCTTCGGCGCCCGCGGCGCTCGGTCGGTCGCTTGCCTCAAATCGTTTGCTTTCGGAAAGAACATAATGGGACTTTTGTCCGACTTGGCGTCACATATTCCCTATGTCCGCCGCTATGCGCGGGCCTTGACCGGCGATCAAGCGACGGGCGACGCCTATGTAAGGGCGACTTTGGAGGCCTTGGCCGCCGGGGAAAAAGTGCTGGAGCCATCGCTTACCCCTCGGGTAGCGATCTACCGGATCTTCTACGCAATCTGGTCATCGACCGGTGCAAAGCTCGAAACCGCAACGGTCGAAGATGGCGTGTCCAGCGCCGTCGATGCGGCTTCCGAGCGATTACTTCGCATCCTGCCCCGTTCGCGACAGGCATTTTTGCTGACGGCGATGGAAGGATTCACCCGTGTCGAGACAGCCGCTATCCTGGAAACCGATGTCGATGAAATCGATCAGCTCATCGCCAGCGCCCAGACCGAGATTGAAGCGGAGCTGGCGACCGACGTGTTGATCATCGAAGACGAACCGATCATCGCCGCCGACATCGAGGCCTTGGT
>JAYUBD010000494.1:0-4286 GCA_043740995.1 Caulobacteraceae bacterium
GTCCGCGGCGAGCGAATCACTCACCATGGCGAGAATCACCAGGATCGCATCGGCCCCCAGCGCGCGTGATTCGGCGACTTGCCAACGATCGACCAGAAAATCCTTGCGTAGACAGGGCAGGACGCAGGCGGCGCGCGCCGCCGTCAGGTGAGCGTCGTCCCCCTGAAAACTGGGGCGATCCGTGAGCACCGACAGGCAGGTCGCGCCGCCGGCCTCATAGGCGCGGGCCAGGGTGGCCGGGTCGTAGTCCCCGCGAATCAGTCCTTTGGACGGCGACGCCTTCTTGATCTCGGCGATCAGGGCGAGGCGGCCGGGGCTGTGCCCGCGTGCCAACGCCGTGCGGAATCCCCTGGGCGCCGCCGTGGCCGCCATCGCAAGGCCGAGGGCGCGCTCCGATGTAGCCGCCTTTCGGGCGGCGACCTCAATGCGCTTATAGGCGGCGATTTTGGCGAGGATGTCGCTCATGTCGCCCGATTGGTTGCCGCCACCAAACCCGCGAGCGCTTGTTCGGCGGCCCCGCTATCGATGGATGCTTCGGCCAAAGCCATGCCATCCCGCAGAGTATCGGCGCGGTCCGCGACCAGAAAGGCGGCAGCGGCATTGATCAGCACAATGTCGCGATAGGGACCGCGCTCGCCCATCAGCAAAGCTCTAAGCGCGACGGCGTTTGTCGCGGGATCGCCGCCACGCAGGTCCGCCAGCGCCGCTCTCGGCAGGCCAACCGCCTCTGGCGTGATGTTGAACAGCCGAACCTGGCCATCACGCCATTCCGCCACCTGGGTGGGGCCAGTGGTCGTGATTTCATCCAGGCCATCGCCATGCGCCACCCAGGCCCGCGTCGCGCCCAGAGCGCCAAGCACCCGCGCGATCGGTTCGACCCATCGACTGTCAAACACGCCGACCAATTGTCGTTTGGCGCCGGCGGGATTTGAGAGCGGGCCTAACAGATTGAAAATCGTCCGAAACCCCAGCTCCTGGCGGATGGGCGTGACATGCTTGAGGGCGCCGTGGTGGGCGATCGCCGCGAGGTAACAGATGCCGACTTGGTCGAGCGCCTGTCTTTGCTGGGCGGCGCCAGCCATGATGTTCACGCCGAGCGCCGAAAGCACATCCGACGAACCTGAGCGCGACGAGGCCGCCCCGGCGCCATGTTTGGCGATTTTCAATCCGCCGCCAGCGGCGACGAAAGCCACCGCCGTGGAAATATTCAAGGTATGCGCGCCGTCGCCACCCGTGCCGCAGACATCCACCACATCATAAGGCTGGTCGAAAATCAGGGCTTCGTGTCGCAACGCGGTGGCGCAGGCGATAACTTCCCCAACGGTCTCGCCGCGCATGCGCATGGCGGTGACGGCGGCGGCCAACTGGGCCGGTGTCGGCTCGCCCCGCAGGCAGGCCAGGAAAAACGCCTCAGCGTCGTCGCCGGTGAGGTTCGCGCCATCGGCAAGGCGGGCAAGCAGGGGTTTGAAAGCGTCCGACACGATCAGTTGGGCGCCATATTGAGGAAGTTGCGAAGGATGGCATGGCCGTGCTCGCTGGCGATCGACTCGGGATGAAATTGTACGCCATGCAAAGGCCGAGCCTGGTGCGAGAACGCCATGATCTCGCCGTCGTCCGCCCAGGCGGTAATTTCCAGCGTTGAGGGGAGGCTGTCCCGCTCGACACTCAGGCTATGATAGCGCGTGGCGCGAAACGCTGCCGGAATGCCTTCGAACAGCCCCCTGCCAGTGTGGTGGATTGTGCTGACCTTGCCATGCATGAGCGACTTGGCGCGGATCACCTTTCCTCCCATGGCCTGGCCGATGGACTGATGGCCAAGACAGACGCCCAATATGGGCAGATCATCGGGCGCCTGGGCGATGAGGTCCAGGCAGATCCCGGCATCGTCCGGCGAGCGAGGGCCGGGCGACAGCACCACCCCCTCGGGCCGCAGGGCCAGCGCTGCGTCAACACTGAGCGCGTCATTGCGGTAGACAACCGTCCGCGCGCCCAGTTCATTCAAATAATGAACTAAATTATAGGTGAAGCTGTCATAATTGTCGATCACCAACAGCATTCAGCGACTCCCGCCTCGATGTTTGGTCATGCAAATCGCCAAGCCTCTTGCACCGCTTTGCGCAACGCATTGGATTTGTGCAGAGTCTCTTCGTACTCGACGTCCGGATCACTGTCCGCCACCACGCCGCCGCCGGCCTGAACATGCAGCTGGCCATTGGCGACCAGCCCGGTGCGCAGGACAATAGCGGTGTCCACCGAGCCGTCGGCGCCAAAATAGCCGACGGCGCCGGCATAGACGAGGCCGCGCTTAACAGACTCCAACTCGTCAATGATCTGCATGGCGCGAACTTTCGGCGCGCCCGACAGGGTTCCGGCCGGCAGCGCCGCCATCAGGACATCGACCGGATCCAAGCCCTCGGGCGCATCACCCTCGACGTTGGAGACAATGTGCATGACGTGGCTGTAGCGCTCGACTTTGAAACTCTCGGTCACCCGCACGTTTGGACCAGTCCGCCGCCCCGGCGGGGTGTTGCGGCCGGTGTCGCCGAGCATGGCGACGCGTCCCACGTCATTTCGACCCAGATCCAATAGCATCAGGTGCTCGGCGCGCTCCTTTTCATCGGCGAGCAATTCGACTTCGAGCGCAAGATCCTCCACCGGGGTTTTGCCGCGCGGGCGGGTGCCGGCGATTGGTCGGATGGTGATTTTTCCGTCGCGCAGCCGCACCAGAATCTCGGGTGACGAACCGACCAACTGGAAATCCGGAAAGTTCAGGAAATACAGAAACGGCGAAGGGTTGGTCCGGCGCAGCGACCGATAGAGCGCGAAGGGATCTTCGGCGTAGGGCGCGCAGAACCGATGGCTGGGCACCACCTGAAAAATATCGCCTGCGCGGATGTATTCCTTGGCCCGTTCGACGATGCGACCATAGGCAAGCCGATCAACCGGCGAGGCGAGGGCATGGGCTGCCGCAGCGGGCTTGGCGCGAGCGGGCGCCAGTGGCCTGGCAAGATCCATGATGACCGCCTCAATGCGCCGCCGCGCTGCCTCATAGGCCGCATGCTCGGTTTCGCCCAAGGGCCGCGCCGTCGTCACCAGGATGATCTCCTGGGCGATCGAGTCGAAAATCGCGACAATCGATGGGCGCATCAAGACCGCGTCCGGTAGGCCCAGGGGATCGGGATTGATGTCCGGAAGGTGCTCGACAAGACGAACCGTGTCGTAGCCCAGCGCGCCGAACAGCCCCCCCGCCATTGGAGGCAGCCCCTCGGGAATATCAAGCCGATTCGCGGCCACCAGGTCCCGCAGGGACTCCAGGGCATCACCGTCGGCGCGCGTAAACTCCGACCGGTCGATGGCTCCACCCTCCGAGATTTCCGCCACCCGACCCAGGCATCTCCAAACAAGGTCCGGCTTCATAGCGATGATCGAATACCGCCCCCTCCACGCCCCGCCTTCGACGGACTCGAAAAGGAAGGCGTAGGGGCGCCCATGCGCGATCTTCAAAAAGGCGGAGACCGGCGTCTCCAGGTCGTCGATCAGGCGAGTCCAGACCAGTTGCGGTCTGCCATCCTTGTGACGTCGCGCGAAATCTTCGTATGCGGGCTCGATGATCACTTGGCGTTGGCGGCGCCCTTATCGCCTGGCTTACCGACTATGTTGGGATCGACGCCGATGGCCTGGCGGGCCAGTGTGACATTCACGCTGACCGGAACCTTCTGTTCGGCTGCGCTTTTCGCGGCATCCACGACATCGCGCATGTAATCCTGCGAGAGGCGGCCTCGGATGGGGTCCAACACGCTGACCATCGATTGCGCTTCTCCCGGCCGGACGGCATCCAATCTGGCGATGAAGATGCCGGTCGGTCCGCCTGCGGCGAAAACGGTTCCTGGCTTGGCGCCAAATATATCGACCAGAAAATCCCGACCCAGGGCCTGATATTTTTGTGCGTTGACCCGTTGCATTCCAGATTCGCGCATCACGCGAGCGCCAATCGATTGGGCGACCTGGTCCAGGCTCGCACCGCCGCGGACCTTGGCCATGAGGCTTTCGGCGCGCGCCTTAATGGCCGCCAAATAGCTTTGAGTCATGAAGGCGCGGCCAAGCTGCGGGCGCGCCTCGTCCAGGGAGGGCAGGGCGGGGGGCAAGACACGATCCACCTTGACCTCGAAATATTCACCCTGACCCGCATCATGCAGATCGGCATCCTCGCCAGGGTGCTGCGCGAAAGCGTCTTTCAAAATCTTTTCATTCAGCGCTGCGGCGGGTGTGCCGTCGAGACCGACGCC
>JAYUBD010000495.1:0-4280 GCA_043740995.1 Caulobacteraceae bacterium
GTTTTAAGACGGCGCGCGTCCGCTAGATGTCGCACAGGTCGCGGTGCTTCTGGGTTGGACGAAGGACGCGGGACGACTGGCTGACCATCGCTGGCAGGAGGAGTCAGGGCCCTGTCAGGTTCGCCCAGAAGGCCTTATTTGGGCGATAATGTACTTGACACACCCGCCACTCTGAGCTACATTCTCGGGCATGGACGCGACCAACACCGCCCCCGAGACCCTGCTTCAGGCCATCCGCTACTTCGCGGACCCCGACGTTGCCTTGTCCTTCATGGCGAGCCTGCGATGGCCGGACGGCGTTACCTGCCCGCTTTGCAGCGGCAAGGAACACTCGTTCCTGAAGACCCGCCGCATCTGGAAGTGCAAAGGATGCCGGAAGCAGTTTTCGGTGAAGGTCGGGACCGTTTTCGAGGATAGCCCCATCGGCCTGGACAAGTGGCTCCCCTGCATTTGGATGCTGGTCAATTGCAAGAACGGTATCAGCTCCTATGAGGTCTCGCGCAATCTCGGCGTCACCCAGAAGACCGCTTGGTTCATGCTCCATCGCATCCGCCTCGCAATGCAGACCAAGACCTTCGACAAGTTCGGTGGCCCGACCGAGGTTGACGAAACCTTCATCGGCGGCAAGTCGCGCTTCATGCACAAGGGCAAGCGCGAGCGGATGATCAAGGGCACTGGCGGAATGGGCAAGGTCGCCGTCATGGGGCTGCTTGAGCGTCACGGCGAAGACAAGAAGCACAGCACCGTGCGCCTCTCGATTGTCCAGGACGTGCGCCGCGCTACCCTGCAAGCGAAAGTCCGCGAGCACGTCGAGGCTGGCGCGGAAGTCTTCAGCGACGCGCTCAATTCCTACGACGGGCTTTCCGCCGATTACCTCCACGGCGTGATCGATCACTCGGAAAAATACGCCGAAGGGAAGATCCACACTAACGGCCTCGAAAACTTCTGGTCTCTCCTGAAGCGTTCGATCAAGGGAACCTACGTCAGCGTCCAGCCGTTCCACCTGTTCCGCTACCTCGATGAACAGTCCTTCCGGTTCAACACCCGCAAGGACAATGACGGCTGGCGCTTCATTGAAGTGGTCAAGGCGCTCGCGGGAAAGCGCCTCACTTATCGCGCGTTGATCGGTGGCGACTTGCCGCAAACGAGTCCGGCGTAACGCCGACTGGCCGCAACTTCCAAGAGGGAGAAAGAAGCGATGAAGAAACCAGAGAACGTGCAAGGCGCGACGCCGCTCGAACGGCTCGCGGCCTTCACAAAGAAACTGATCGCTGTCCCGCGAGAGGATGTCGCAGCGAAAGAACGCGAGTATAAAACCCAAAGGAGAGAGAAGAACGGTCGGCGGGCGAAGTAGACTCATTTTGTGCGGCCCCTCTTGCGCTGGGTCTTCTTGGTCTTCGGGGTCGGCGGAGGCGTCCTGTCGGCCCGAATCGCAAACTTACCGGTGGACGCCTCCTGAAAGTTTATGAAATCACTTATGCGCTCACCGAAGATGTGGAACCAGCTGTATTTGCTTTCATCATCAAGAGACAGTACATGAAGGATAGGTAAAAATTCTCTCATCGTATGCGTCTTCGGCCACCCGACAATCAGCCGCGTGGAGATCCAGGCCAGCATATCGGCCGCCTGCAATCCATACGCTTCTTGTTTATCCATCGCCGTGTGCGACATGTATCTGTATGACTTTTTCGGTCCGTACCCTGCGGCCATTCCGCTCAACATGGCGTCCGCCTGATGCCAAAGATGGTGTCCGCGCTCGAAAACATACGCCATAGAGTCGGAGCGGTTGTGTTTATCTAGCCAGCTTTCGGAACCCTGCAGCGCAATCTGGCATGCCATAGCGTAGACATCACCGTATTTCGCTTCCCAGTTTGGGGCGGCAGATAGCAGTTCGCCTTTATTGAAGGCCGCCGAAACGCCGAACAGCATATGATCTGCAATGGCGGCACACGCCCCGCGGAGTAATGCAACCCTATCCACAATGGACCATCCGTCGTGTAGCTCACTGCGATCCGAATATAGTTCCGTCATGTGAAAATACGGTAATGGCTTCGGGCCGCTGGCGAGCATCTTTGCCCAAGCAGCAGAAAACCACCGGTATGCGTCTTGCTCAAACGCAAACCCGGCAACGCATACCGGACGCAGCCGATGATCCTCGCGGTAGCTTTCATCGAAGTAACCTTCCAACACCATGAGCACCCCCGCGCGTCGCTGGAAGATGACCGGAAGAATCTCGCCCAGCCCATCGCCAGAGGAGGGCTTCATCGCCCACCTCGTGCCGCATCGTGTCGCGGAGCGGCGGGTGTGTCAAGTACATGATTGCCCTTATTTGCGGCCCTGATGGCAGGCGGTTGGGTCCCTCATCAGGGGGTTCCGAGCACGCACCCGCCGGCGGCGTTCGACCACATATATTGCAGCCGCCACGTCGATCCGTCGTTCAGCGTCACTCCGCACGTGAAGGTCGGGATCGGGCACTTGTCGCCGATTTCCGGGGCAAACGCGTTGATCGGGTCCTCCCAGGTCTTGCCGGTCGGGTCCGTCATCGCCTCGAACAGCTCGTGCGTGGCTGCCATCGAGAACCAGTCGACCATTTGCGTCCGCCCGCACACGTCACGTGGGCGCGTGTCCTGTGAAACGCCCGCCTCCAGGTTCGGAATCAAAGCGGTCCTGATCGGTATGCCGTGGCACGTCGCGTAGTCGTGTGTCCCCGCCGAGCCCGAAGGTAAATTGTCGATGAACACGACGTAAAACCCATCCGCTCTCGGCGCGATGCGGTTGGCATCGAGCACGGCGCAAATCTCGGTGCCCAACGTCAAGCTACCGAACAATGTCGATGGCGGCGACGAAGGGTCGAAGAGATTGCCGGCAAACGAAACGCTCGCCTTCGCCCCGCGCATATACTGATCGAGGGTGCGCAAGTAAGGCGTGCCTGCGAGACTCGAAAACATCTGCGCGAGTTGCGTTGGTGAACCTCCGAAGACCGCCGCCGATCCCCACCAGATCGCATAGACCGTGGCGACCGGTTGGACTGGCCCGCCTTCATCGATGAGCGGCGTATTGGTCCGTACCACTGCCGTCGCCGATACCGAGCGATCTGCATTGCTCGTCGCCACGACATGGTACACGCCAGCCGTCATTGGCGAGATGCACCAGCCAGCGGAATCGATGGTGCCTCCGGCGTCGCCTTCGAGCACCGACCAGGTGACGGTGGTATTTGATGCGCCCGTCACCTGCGCGGTGAATCGCCACTTCGCGTTGGACGGCGCGGAGATGTCACCCGGCTTGATCGTCACCGTCAGCGTTGAAGGCGGGTCGGTGACCGTGACCACGGCAGTCGCGCTGCGCGCCGGATCGGCCCTGCTGGTCGCGACCAGATGGTACGTCCCCCGAGTTGCAGGCGCCGTATATGCACCCCTCGAGTCGATGACGCCGCCGAAGTCCCCTTCGGTCACGTTCCATCCGACCTGCTGATTGGCCGTTCCCTCGATGGTGGCGCTGAAGCGCGCCCATCCTCCAGTGATCACGCTTGTTGTTCGCGGAGAGATGTGGACCGAAATCGGCGTTGGAGGAGGCGGCGGCACTTGGGTGAAGCTCGCCGTGACCGCGGCATCTGCGGTCAAGGCGACGACGCAACCCGCGCCGGCGCATGCGCCCGACCAGCCGGAGAATTGCCAGCCGGACGCCGCGGTGGCGATCAACGTCACGCGCGTGCCATCGCTGAAGTTCGTGGTGCACGTTCCGGAGCAATCGACTCCTTCGGGCGAGGTGACGCGGCCTTGGCCGACGACGACGACGGTGAGCGCGTGCTGCGCGGGCGGAGGGGGCGGGAGCGGATCGAAGCGCGCCGACACATTCGCGTCCGCGGAGAGCATTAATGCGCAACCGCCGCTGCCGGAGCACGCGCCGCTCCAGCCGGAGAAAGCCCAGCCTTGCGCGGGGCGCGCAGTGAGCGTCACGTGCGTTCCATCGTCGAAGGTGCCGCTGCACGGCGCGGTGCAGTCCATCGGGCCGATCGAAGACGTCACCCGGCCCTGCCCGACCAGAGCGAGCGCGACGATGTGCCGCGCCGGTGGCAGCGCCTCGAAACGAGCCGAGACCTCAACATCTGTGGAGAGATCCACGACGCAATCAGCGGAGCCCGAACACGCGCCGCCCCATCCCGCAAAGCGCCAGGCTTGGGCCGGGTGCGCCATCAATGTGAGCCGCGCGCCGTCGTCGTAGCTCGCATTGCACACGGTTCCGCAATCGATTCCGCCGGGCGCCGAGGACACCGTGCCTGC
>JAYUBD010000496.1:0-13423 GCA_043740995.1 Caulobacteraceae bacterium
GCCAACGGCGCCTTGGCCACGCTCTGCATTGGATATCTGGTCCGCTCGTCGGCGTTCCAGCTTTTGCCATCCCCCAGGGTAAGGACGCCCAGGTTAAAAACCCCCGGGTTTGCGCGCTCGGACAGGGCGGTGAAGCCCTGGGACAAGCGAGTGACGTCGAGGACCCCCCGAATTGGCGGCCTTGGGTCCCGTGTCCCGCAGGCCACCAGCGCGCCGCCGCCGCTGGCCAGCAGCGAGGTCAACAGAGCGCGACGGGATCCGTTCATCGGCGGGTTTCTCAGCTCCAGGCGGACGATCAATGATCACTGTAGCGAGTAGAGGCGACTTTCGCCTAGGACGCGGCGGTGGCCGGGCGTTATGGAACCCTGATGAAACCCGTTGCGCCTTGCGTGATCCTTAACGAGCCGCAATTGGCGGAAAACATCGGCGCCGTAGCCCGGGTGATGGCTAATTTCGGGCTGTATGATTTGCGCCTGGTCCGTCCCCGCGACGGCTGGCCGCAGGACCGCGCCTGGCCGAGCGCCTCGGGCGCGAACTGGCCGCTCGACGGCGCGCGTGTGTTCGAGACGCTGTCGGCGGCGATTGGCGATCTCAATCTTGTATTGGCCACGACCGCCCGACCGCGAGAGGCGGTCTTGCCTGTGCTCACCCCCCGTGAGGCGGCTGATCGCCTGCGGGGCGCCGCAGCCAGCGGAATGTCAGCCGGCCTCCTTTACGGCGGTGAGCGGGCGGGCCTGCAGGCGGATGATGTCGCCCTGTGCCAGGCGATCGTCACCGTGCCGGTGGACCCGCGATTTCACTCCCTCAACCTTGCCCAGGCGGTCGCCATCACCGCCTATGAGTGGCAATTGACGTTGGCGGCCGGACCTCCGCCGGGTTTCGTCGAGACGCCGCCGGCCGCCGATCAGTCCATGGTGCTGGGGTTTTATGAGCAACTGGAAGGCGAGTTGGATGAGGCGGGCTTTTTTCATCCGCCGGAAAAGCGACCATCCATGGTTCGCAATCTGCGGGTGGCGTTCGGGCGCGCCGGACTGTCCGATCAGGAGGTGAGAACCCTGCGCGGCGTGGTCACCGCTCTGGCCCGGGGCCGCGGCCGGGTCCTGGCCAAACTCGCCGCGGCCAAGGTGAAGACCGGCAATTCTTGACATCGCGGCCCTCCCGGCTGATAAGCCGCGCCTTCACGTCGTCGGCCCCGGCTGTGCGGCGCGTTGATATTATGACGGGTGATACGTGGACCGCCGTTGAGATCGCCCTTCCATCCAGGAAGGGCCGGGCCGTGTCGGATGAAAAAAGAGAACCAACAAGCATGTCGAAACGTCATTCGGCCAAATATAAACTTGATCGTCGCATGGGCGAAAATATCTGGGGCCGGCCCAAGTCGCCGGTCAATACGCGCTCCTACGGCCCCGGTCAGCATGGCCAGCGCCGCAAGAACAAGGTTTCCGACTTTGGCCTGCAGCTGCGCGCCAAGCAGAAGCTGAAGGGCTATTACGGCAACCTCACGGAAAAGCAGTTTTCTCGCACCTATGAAGAGGCCGCGCGCCGCAAAGGCAGCAGTTCGGAAAATCTGATCGGCTTGCTTGAGGCCCGTCTGGATGCGGTGGTCTATCGCGCCAAGTTCGTTCCCACCGTGTTCGCCGCCCGTCAGTTCGTCAACCACGGTCACGTTCAGGTCAACGGCAAGCGCGTAAATATCGCATCCTATCGTGTGAAGACCGGCGATATCGTCTCCGTCCGCGAGCGCTCGAAGAACATGGCGTTGGTGCTGGAAGCCCTGCAACTCAGCGAGCGCGACGTGCCGGATTATATCGAGGTTGATCCCAAGGCGATGACCGCCAAGTTCATCCGCACGCCGGAACTGGCCGAAGTGCCGTATCCGGTTAAGATGGAACCCAATCTCGTCGTCGAATTCTACGCGTCGTAAGAATGTGTCCCTCCCCCAGAATGGGGAGGGACAGACGGCGCACGGGGCCGGCTAGGGCGGGGCAAAGCGAGGCTTCGGGGATGTCTCCTTCAGAGCCCCACTCTGGACCTTCCTCCACCCACAATGGGGAGGGAGGTCGCTAAGCTTCAAGCAGACCGTCCTGCGCGAACATGGCTTTCAGTTCGCCCGATTGAAACATCTCGCGGACAATATCGCAGCCGCCGATAAACTCGCCTTTTACATAGAGCTGCGGGATGGTCGGCCAATCGGAATAGCTTTTGACGCCTTGGCGCAGGGCGTCGCTCTGCAGAACATTGACCCCGGCGAATTCGACGCCGAGGTGGTCCAGAATTTGCACCACGATGGCGGAAAATCCGCAACCCGGCTGTTCTGGCTGACCCTTCATGAACAGCACAACCGGGTTTTCGGCGACGGTTTTGGCGATGAAGTCGTGGGCAGGCGAGGTGGTGGCGGTTTCGGTCATGGATAGGGGCTCGATACGTAAAACTGAGGCTGAGTATGGGATTGAGAGCTAGGGAGCCGGGCGCGCCGGGTCAAGGGCGCTATGGTCCGGCGGTCTCGAGCCCCAGCGCGTGCAACGCGCCGCCCATCTTACCCTTGAGCGCCGCATAGACCAATTGATGCTGGCGCACGCGGCTCAGGCCGGTGAAGGCCTGCGAGATAATTTTCGCGGAATAGTGGTCGCCGTCTCCGGCCAGGTCCTTGATGGTGATCTCGGCATCGGGAAAGGCGTCGCGCAGATAGGTTTCCAGTTCCGCGGCGGGCATGGGCATGGCTTAAACCTCATTCATGAAGGCGGGCATCCAACCTTCGTGGACGGCGCGCAGGTGTTCGAGCGGAATGCTGAAAAGACCAGTAGAGGAGAAACGGTCACCCCCGGCTTCGCCGACCTCCGCGACATTGACGCCCGCCGCGAGGGCGGCGCCGATTACGGCTTCCGGCTCCCGGGTTGCGATCAGATAGCGGCCCTGATCCTCGCCGAACAGGAAGACGTGCGCGTGGGCGCGGCTGGTGGCGTCCAGGGTGAGGCCCTGAACCGAGGCGAGCGCCATCTCCGCCGCCGCCACGATCAAGCCGCCATCCGACAGGTCATGGACGCATCGCGTCCGACCGACCGCGATAAGATGCCGCACGAAGTCTCCAACCTTGCGTTCATGACCTAGATCCACCGGCGGCGGCGCGCCGTCTTCGCGGCCAAGACACTCCCTCAAATAGAGGCTGGATCCCAACTCTCCATGGCTGACGCCGAGCAAGAGCAGGCAATCGCCAGCCTGCAAACAGGCATAGTCGGCGCGCAGGCCATAGTCTTCCAGCAGGCCGACCGCGCCGACCGTTGGGGTGGGCGGGATGGCGACGCCGTTGGTCTCATTATACAGGCTGACATTGCCGCTCACGACCGGGAAGTCGAGCGCGCGGCAGGCCTCAGCCATGCCCTCGATCGACCGGACGATCTGACCCATGATCTCGGGTCGTTCCGGGTTTCCGAAATTCAGGTTGTCGGTGACGGCGATGGGCAGGGCGCCGACGGCGGTCAGGTTGCGCCACGCCTCCGCCACGGCCTGTTTGCCGCCCTCATAGGGATCGGCGAGAACATAGCGGGGCGTGCAGTCGCTGGTCAGCGCCAGCGCCTTGCGGGAGCCGTGCACGCGCACGATGCCAGCATCGGCGCCGGTGGCCGAGTCTTCCAGGGTATCCGCCATCACATGGCGGTCATACTGCTCCCACAGCCAACGCTTGGACGCCACATCGGGGGCCGCCATCAAGGTCAGCACCGCTGCCTCCCAATCCGCCGGCGCGGGCACGGTGGCCGGGTCGATGTGCGGTTGGAGCGCAGGCTGCGTCCACGGACGGTCATACAGCGGCGCATCATCCGACAGGGGACCCAGCGGAAGGTCGCAGACCACGCGCCCCTGGTGACGCAGGACAATGTGGCCACTGGTGGTGGTGATGCCGATAGTGGCGGCGTCCAGGCCCCACTTGTCAAATACCCGTCTGGCCTCTTCCTCGCGTCCGGGCTTGAGAATGGCGAGCATTCGCTCCTGGCTCTCCGAAAGCATCATCTCATAGGCGGTCATGCCTTCCTCGCGCTGAGGCACCTTGTCCAGATCAAGATCGATGCCGACCGCGCCCTTGCCGGCCATCTCCACACTCGACGAGGTCAGCCCCGCCGCCCCCATGTCCTGAATGGCCGCCACCGCGCCGGTGGCCATCAATTCAAGCGTCGCCTCGATCAGCAGCTTTTCCGCGAACGGATCGCCGACCTGGACCGTGGGTCGCTTTTCCTCGGAATCGGCGTCGAATTCCGCAGAGGCCATCGTGGCGCCGTGGATGCCGTCACGACCGGTCTTGGACCCAAAATAGACCACTGGAAGCCCGGCGGCCGGCGCGGCGGAGTAGAAAATCTTGTCGGTATCCGCCAGGCCGACACACATGGCGTTCACCATAATGTTGCCGTCATAGCCACGATGGAAATTGGTTTCTCCCGCCACGGTCGGCACCCCGACGCAGTTGCCGTAACCGCTGATCCCGGCAACCACGCCGGCGACCAGCCTCCGGGTTCCCGGGTGAGCGGGATCACCGAATCGCAAGGCATTCAACAGTGCGATGGGCCGCGCGCCCATGGTGAACACATCCCGCATGATGCCGCCCACGCCGGTCGCCGCGCCCTGATAGGGTTCGATGAACGACGGGTGATTGTGCGACTCCATTTTGAACACCACGGCTTGGCCATCGCCGATGTCCACCACGCCGGCGTTTTCGCCGGGACCCTGAATGACCCGCGGCCCGGAGACGGGAAATTTCGCCAGGTGACGGCGCGATGACTTGTAGGAACAATGCTCGCTCCACATCACCGAAAACACCCCGAGTTCCAGGGCATTGGGATGTCGGTTCAGGCGCCGGACGATAAGGGCGTATTCATCGGCGGAAAGGCCGCTTGCCTGGGCGATGTCGATCAAGGTTTCGGGTGGGTTCGTCATGATCTGTTTCTAACCGTGCGACGGTGGCTGCGCTATCGTCTGCGAGCGCGGCGACAGGACGGTGCTACGCGGCGAAGAAAAAAGTCATCGCGTGCCGCAACATGTGACGTGCGGCTTTCGCGATCATTGATATCTGAGCGGTGATAATGTCCAGATCGGAACAAAGCCGACATCCTTGACTTCCCAGCCTATAGCTCAGGGAAAATTCTCTAACCCGGCCTGGATCGAGCGTTTCTCCCTGAAGGAAAAGGGTTCAAGCGACTCGTGACTCAACGGTGGTCGTCCGGACCTAAGCGCTCGCCAAGACACTCTGGAACAATGTGGCCCCATCTGACGAGCCAAGGTCGGCTTCGAAGGTGCGGTCGGGGTGAGGCATTATGCCCAGCACATTGCCGCCCTCATTGATGATCGCCGCTATGGCGCGCGACGAGCCATTAGGATTGTCCTTGTAGCGGAACACGACCTGACCTTCGCCTTCCAACCGGTCGAGGGCGTCGGAATCGGCGAAATAGTTGCCCTCGCCGTTGCCGATGGTCATCACAGCCTCGCGGCGCGCGCCGAATGCGGCGGTAAAGCGTGTCTGCTGATTGACGATGTCCAGACGCACCGGCTTGCAGACATATTTCAAAGCGGCGTTGCGCAGCAAGGCGCCTGGCAGCAGGCCCGCCTCGCACAGGATCTGAAACCCATTGCAGATGCCGGCGACGGCGACGCCGCGCCCGGCCTGGGCCACCACCTCGCTCACCACTGGCGAAAGCGCGGCCATCGCGCCGCAGCGCAGATAGTCCCCGTAGGAAAAGCCGCCTGGCAGCACGATCAGGTCCAGGCCATTCGGCAAGCCGGTTTCACGGTGCCAGACCATGGTGACCTGCGCGCCGGTCGAGCGTTCGATGGCGATCTTGCAGTCGCGGTCGCAGTTGGAGCCAGGGAAGACGACAACGGCCGCCTTCACCGCGCCGTCTCCGTCGACGCGATCTCAATGCGATAGGCTTCAATCACCGGATTGGCCAACAGGCGTTGGCACATGCTCTCGACCTGCACCCGGGCCGCCGCCGCGTCGCCCGGCGGTAGGGCGATCTCGATCACCTTGCCGACCCGGACATCGGCGGCGGTGGTCCATCCCAGACCATGCAGCGCGGCCTCGACCGCTTTTCCCTGCACGTCCAAAACGCCGGTCTTCAAAAACACGTGCACCGTGGCCTTCATGCCCAACCCTTTACCGGCCAGAGTCTACTGGATGCCGCCTTGAATAACGGTCGGCATCTCCTTCATGACGCCCAATCGGCGCGCCACTTCCGTATAGCTTTCGATGACGCCGCCAAGGTCGCGGCGGAATCGATCCTTGTCCATTTTTTCGTTCGTAGTCGAATCCCACAGCCTGCAACTGTCTGGGCTGATCTCGTCAGCCAGGATGATGCGGGAAAAATCATTTTCCCAGACCCGGCCATACTCAATTTTGAAATCCACCAGGGTAATGCCGACCGCGCCGAACAGTCCGGTCAGGAAATCATTGATCCGCAGGGTGGTGGCCATCATGTCATCAATCTCCTGGGTCGCCGCCCAGTTAAAGGCCGTGATGTGCTCCTCGGTGACCATCGGATCACTCAGTTTGTCATCCTTCAGGTAGAATTCGATGATAGACCGAGGCAAGGCTTGGCCCTCCGGCAGCCCAAGGCGGCGAGACAGTGATCCTGCCGCGATATTTCGGCACACCACTTCCAGCGGAATGATCTCGACCTCCTTGATCAACTGCTCACGGAGATTCAAACGCTTGATGAAATGATTTTGCACGCCGATCGTGTTCAACCGGGTCATCACATATTCGCTGATGCGGTTATTGATGACGCCCTTGCCCTCTAGGACGGCCCTTTTGGTGCCGTCGAAGGCCGTGGCGTCATCCTTGAAATACTGGATCAAGGTGCCAGGTTCGGGACCTTCATAAAGGATTTTGGCCTTGCCCTCGTAAATTTTCTTGCGGCGGGTCATATTATACAGCCTTCCTAGGGTCAGAGGCGTCGCCAAATGAAAGCGCGCGCGGACGAGGCGCCGCGCGCGTGATTCGACTTCGACCGCGTCTGACTTCATCAGGACGAACCATTCCTAGCGGAAGCCGGCCCCTGGCGCAAACGCCGCCTTGCCCGCACCGTCGATTGGAGGCAGTTCGCCATGAGTTGGGAGGCCTAAAACATGGATCAAAAGCTCGGAGACCAACCAACCGCCGATCGGTCTGACTCAGGCGCGGCGCAGACGAATGGGCAGGACGAACTCCCGCGCCCCGGTAGTCGCGCCTATCCGCGTCTGGGCAATGCCAGTGTGAGCTATGTCGGCCTGCCGCGCGACGCCTGGCGGGACGGCTATCATGTCCTGTTGACCTTGCCGACCTGGGCGTTCCTGGTGGTGATGGGCGCGGCGTTTTTGCTGGCCAATACGGTGTTCGGCCTGCTCTACATGCTGAACCCGGGCGGCGTGACCAATGCGCGACCGGGTAATTTTCAAGACGCCTTCTTTTTCTCCGTCCAGACCATGGGCACCCTTGGCTATGGAGTGATGTCGCCGAAAAGCCTCTACGCCAATCTTCTCGCGACGAGCGAAACTTTTGTCGGCTTGTTCAATCTTGGGATCGCCACCGGCCTGCTGTTTGCCCGCATATCGCGGCCCACGGCGCGGATCATGTTTTCCGACCGCGCGGTAGTCAGCAGCCAGGATGGCGTGCCCACCTTGATGTTCCGCGCGGCCAATCAGCGGCGAAACCTCGTCGTCGAGGCGGAAATCAGCGTGACGCTGGTGCACGATGTCGTGAGCGCCGAGGGCCGATTGCTTCGGCGCTTTGATGAAATGCCGGTCGTTCGTTCGAGAACGCCACTGTTCTTCCTGTCGTGGCAGGTCATGCATCCCATTGACGAGCGCAGTCCGCTATATGGCGAGACAACGGAAAGTCTCCTCCGAAAGCGCGCTGAAATTCTAGTGGTGTTGAAGGGCCTGGACGAGACATTCGTCTCCATGATCCATGCCCGAGCCTCTTATACGCCTGACGAGATCGTCTGGGGTCGTCCGATGGCGGACATCTTCAGCGTTGATGAGAGCGGCCGCCGCACCATCGATTTCAGACGCTTCCACGATATCGAGTGAGGCCACAAGGCGCCGTCGGCGATTGCCCCCGACGGCCCGAGGGGATATTCAACCTACTCAAGAAGCGACGGTAGGATTCCCATGACCAATCTCGACGATCGAGAAAAAGGTTTCGAGGCGAAGTTCGCCCACGACGAGGAACAGGAGTTCAAGGCGACGGCGCGGCGCAACCGCATGCTGGGCGAATGGGCGGCGCGACGGATGGGCCTTGAGAACGGCGATGACTATGCACAGGCTGTCGTGAAATCGGATTTCGAACAGCCAGGCGACGAGGACGTCCTGCGCAAGATCAGCCACGATTTTAAGGCCTCCGGCATTACGACGCCGCAGAGTGAGATTCGCGCAAAGATGGACGAACTGCTGGCCATTGCGCGCGCGCAGGTGCGCGAGGGGCTGTAGAGCGGCCGCCGAAAGCGCGACCCGTGCGCTAACCGACCCCGAACACTCGATCGAAGATCGTATCCACATGTTTGAAGTGCCAGGCGGGGTCGAACACCTCGTCGAACTCGGCGTCGGTGAGATGAGGCCGTACGAGGGGATCGGCTTTCAGCAGGTCGATGAATCGACCCTCGCCGCGCCAGACCTTCATGGCGTTCGATTGCACGGTCGCATAGGCCGTCTCGCGCGCCATGGCCTTTTGCGTCAGGGCCAGCAGAACACGCTGTGAGTGGACAAGGCCGCCCATCTTGTCCAGGTTCCGCGCCATGTTGTCTGGATAAATGACCAACCGCTCCATCAGGCTGGCCGCCCGGCGCAGGGCAAAATCGAGGTGGACCGTGGTGTCAGGCGCGATGCCCCGCTCCACGGACGAATGACTGATGTCGCGTTCATGCCAGAGGGCGACATTCTCCATGGCCGGCGTCACGGCCGCGCGCACCAGCCGCGCCAGTCCGGTCAGATTCTCCGTCAAAATGGGATTTCTCTTGTGCGGCATGGCCGACGAGCCTTTTTGCCCGACGTCGAACGGCTCCTCGACCTCCAGCACCTCGGTGCGCTGCAAGTGCCGGATTTCGACGGCAAGGCGTTCGATGGACGAGGCGACCACCCCCAGCGCGGCGAAAAAGGCGGCGTGGCGGTCGCGGGGAATCACCTGGGTGGAGATCGGTTCCGGGCGCAGGCCCAGCTTTTCCGCGACATGCGCCTCGACCCGGGGATCGACGCTGGCGAAGGTGCCGACGGGTCCTGAAATCGCGCAGGTGGCGACCTCGAACCGCGCCATGGCCAGCCGCTCGCGCGCCCTCGTGAACTCCGCGTAATGCCCAGCGAGTTTGAGTCCGAAGGTGGTCGGCTCGGCATGGATGCCGTGGCTGCGCCCGACACACGGCGTCATCCGATGCTCAAGCGCGCGGCGCTTCAGGGCCGCCAGCAGAAGTTCGACGCCCTCCATCAGAAGATCGGTGGCGCGGACGAGTTGTACCGCCAAGGCGGTGTCATTGACGTCCGAGGAGGTCATGCCTTGATGCAAAAAACGCGCATCGGGACCGACGATCTCGGTGACGTGAGTCAAAAATGCGATGACATCATGCTTGGTTTCTCGCTCGATCTCGTCGATGCGATCGACGTCGAACTCGGCGGCGCCGCCTTTTTGCCAAATGGTGCGCGCCGCGCTGGCCGGGATGACGCCAAGTTCAGCCATGGCGTCGGCGGCATGAGCCTCGATCTCAAACATGATTCGAAAACGGGAGCGCGGCGACCAGATGGCCGCCGCCTCGGGGCGTGCATATCGCGTGATCATGCTCCGGCTCTTAGACCGGCGCGCGCCCGGTTGGAAGTCGCCCTGGATCGGTCAGGCTTCCCTTGCCTTGCGTTCCGCCGCCACGGTCGCCAGCCGCTTCGCCAGGCCGAACGACCCCAGCAGATAGTGAAAAGCACCCCAGGCGTAGAAACAGATGGTGACGAGAATGCCCTGGCGGGTGCCGAGCACCAGAGCCGTCCTGCACCGCGCCGCGATCGCCGCCGGCGCGCCGTGGGGCGCGGCGCCTCCCGGGCACGCGATCGCAAATTGCCCGGCGGGGGCGGACCCCACCGCGCCATCGAACAGGTGAGGCAGAGCGCCCAGGATGTGACGCTGCCCCGCATGATTGAAATTGAAGTGTGCGAACAGGTCGATGGCCCAGCCGGTGAACACAGGTCCGCCGCCCAGCGCCACCAGATTGAGAAACAGGAACATCACCGCCGTCGCCGTCGCGCGCCGGCGCGTCTCGACCACGTTCTGTACGACGCCAAATGTCGGACCAAGATAGGTGTAATGAAAAATGCCAGGCGCCAGCAGGATCAGGGCAGCTAAATGCCAGTCCGTCTGGCGATAGGCGAGGATGTAGATGGGCGTGGCGACGGCGAGGCCTATCGCCGGAGTCAGGGCATACCAGGCGGCGTTCCGCTTGCTGGCCCAATCGCTGATAAAGCCGCCGGCCAGGGTGCCGAGGCCGGAAGATATTCCCCCCACCAGCCCGAAGATCAGGCCCACCGTGGCATAGTCCAGATTGTAGGCCCGGTTGAAATAAGGCGGCGCAAATTGCCCTACCCCATAGCCGGCGAATGACGCTACCGTGATCCCCAGGATCATGTTTAGGACAGGCCAATGGCCAAACAGGCTGGCCGTGACGGCCCCCAATTCCTTAAATTCCGTGACCAGCCAATGGTCCGTCGGCGCCGCCACGGCCTCGGCGGTCACGTCCTCTACGAGAATTGGTCGCTGGACGGGGTCGGAATGACCGCGCGGCGGCTCCTTGACGATCAGCTTGACCATCACGGCAAGGATCAATCCGGGCGCGCCTACCGCCATGAAGGCGATGCGCCAGCCGAAATTCTTGGCGAGCCAGCCGCCGGCGACCGCGCCGATCATGCCGCCCAGCGGGATGCCGAAGGCGTAGATGGCAAGGGCCGAGGCCCGCTGGCGGGGTTCGTAATAGTCGGATATCAGCGAGTGCGACGGCGGCGAACAGCCGGCTTCGCCGATCCCGACGCCGACCCGCATGGCGAGAAGTTGCACAAAATTACCGGCTAGGCCGCAGGCCGCCGTAAAGCCCGACCACACGACCAGCGCGGCGGAAATGATCGAAACCCGGTTCCAGCGCTCGGCGAAGCGCGCGATGGGTATGCCCAAAATTGTATAGAGCACTGCGAATGACAGCCCTCCCAGCAGGCCAAGCTGGGTGTCGGTCAATTTCAGGTCGACCTTGATCGCCTGCCCGATGGTGGCGATGATTGTTCGATCAATGAAGTTGAAGGTGTAGGCGAGCACCAGGAAGCTGAGCACCACGCCCTTATAGGCATTGGAAAACACGGGCCGACCGACCGTCTGCGGCGCCGTGTTCCGCGCTATGTCGCTCATCGGAGACCCCTAAGCAAAATACGTCGCTTTCCGCGACCTTGTATGCGAGCGACGTCGCACGATCCTGGGCTTTTGCGCCAGAGGCGATCTCGCCGCAACCGTAGGAGAATGACGTTTGGAAATCCTGATCGGCACAAAGCGCCTCTCAACCTGGTCGATGCGCCCCTGGCTTTGCCTCAAACATATCGGCGCGCCGTTCGACGAGACGCGAATCCCCCTCCGCACGGCAGCGACGCCGGACCGAATCCGCGCCGCGGGCTCGCCGAGCGGTTTAGTCCCGGTTCTGAAGGATGGTTCAATCACGATCTGGGACAGCCTGGCCATCTGTGAATATCTTGCGGAACGATTCCCTGAGGCTAGACTCTGGCCGGCTGACCCCGCCGCCCGTGCCTTGGCGCGCGCGGCGGCCAGCGAGATGCATTCTGGCTTTGCCGCGCTGCGCGGCGAATGCCCCATGGACCTGGGCCTTGTGCGGACCCTCGATCTGTCGCCAGCGGCGGGGAACGATGTTCGACGGATTTGCGAACTCTGGTCAGTCCTGCTCACCCGGTTTGGCGGCCCGTTCCTGCTGGGCGACGACTGGTCGATCGCCGACGCTTTCTTCACACCCGTCGCCACACGGTTTCGCAGCTATGGCGTCAATCTGGGGGATCACGGAGACGCTGGGGGGGCAGGCGACTATGCCGCTCACCTGTTGCAGACGCCGGAATTCCTGGTCTGGGAAGGCGAAGCTCTGGTCGATATGGATATGGAAGACTGAGATCCGGCAGGGTCACGGTGGGCAATGACGGGAGACTCAAGGGATGGGCTCGTTTTACGATCATCACGTTTTGCCGCGCCTGATCGCTTGCGCCTGCGCGTCACCGCCCATTCAGCGTCAGCGCGCCAAGGTGGTTCCGGGCGCGGAAGGGCGAGTGCTTGAGCTTGGCATCGGCGGCGGCCTGAACCTCGCCTTTTACGATCCGGCGCGGGTGGTCAATGTAACCGGCGTCGATCCATCCGGACCTCTGCGGCTGACGGCGGTCGCCGCACCGCGACCGTCTGGCCTGCGCGTGGAGGTGATCGAGGGTGAAGCGGAACATCTGCCGTTTGAGGCTGCCAGTTTCGATACGATCGTCTGTACCTTTACGCTCTGTTCCGTACATTCGCCGGAGGCAACCCTCGCCGAGGCCCGCCGCGTTCTGCGGCCGGGCGGACAGTTCCTGTTTTCCGAACACGGCCTGTCGCCGGAGCGCGGCGTCCAGCGTTGGCAGCGCGGCGTCGAGCCGATCTGGAAGCGGCTGGCGGGTGGTTGTCATCTCACCAGGTCAGCCGCCGCCGCCATCAAGGGCGCGGGTTTCAGGATCGAGTCGGTGGAGACCATGTACCTGCCGAACACCCCTCGGATTTTCGGATGGGCCGAGTGGGGCCGCGCCGTCAGACCTTGATCAGAACAATCCCAGGGCCTTCAGGCTGGCGACGCCTTCGCGGCCGACAACGATATGGTCATGCACGGAAATGCTCAGGCTTCGGCCGGCCTCAACCACCTGGCGGGTCATGGCGACATCGGCGGTCGAGGGTGTGGGATCGCCTGACGGGTGATTGTGGGCGAGAATGACGGCGCTGGCCGAAAGCTCCAGCGCCCGGCGCATCACCTCGCGGGGATAGACGGGGGCGTGATCGACTGTGCCTTCGTTCATGATCTCGTCGGCGATCAGTTGGTTTTTCTTGTCGAGAAACAGCACCCGGAACTGTTCGCGGGGCGCTCCCGCCATGGCGACTTTGGCGTAGGCCAACAGGGCGGTCCAGGAGGAGATCACCGTGCGCTTTTTGGCCTCGCCCCGGCCCATGCGCAGGGTCGCCTCATGCACAAGCTTCAGGTCGAGCGCCGCCGCCGGACCGACGCCCGGAACGGTTTTCAACTCCTCGAGGTTAGCGCCCAGCACACCGGCCAGGGCGCCAAACCTGGTCAGCAACGCCTTGGCGATCGGCTTGATATCGCCGCGCGGCAGGCTGCGCGTCAGCAGCAGCTCAAGCAGCTCATAGTCAGGGAGGGCG
>JAYUBD010000497.1:0-4273 GCA_043740995.1 Caulobacteraceae bacterium
CCATTCGAAATTCAATCGCTCGAGATTGGCCACGACACCGGAATGAGCCTTCCAACCGGAAGCTGGGGACGCGGGCCAACCCCTCCTGCAACGTCACCACGACTTCCATCCGGGCAAGATACATCCCGCGCAAATGTGCGCGGCGGCGCCGAACGTCGGATGCGACATCGAATCACGGTCGAAGTTGATCGTCATGGGATCGTCATGTTCGCGCTTGTCGATGCATGCAGGGTGGTCCGCGCCAACACCATTTCGCCCTGCTTCAGCGCGACCTCGTAGCGGACAAGGTCGGTTGCCACCATGCGCGCCTAACTGACGCGTGGGAAGCGCCGAAACAACACCTCGGCGTAAACGCGAATCCGCGCGGGGTCGCCGCGGAGCGCCGCCACATTCCGCGGATGTCGCGCGAGATGCTCCATGCAGAACGGCAGAACATTGATCACCGTATCCAAACCGGCCCACATGACCAGGGCGACCAACGCGAAAGATCGGAATTCTCTTGGCCCGCGCCACGGGGTAAGATTCTAATACATAAAGGGAAATTGGTGCCGCCTGCGTGACTCGAACACGCGACCCCCGCATTACGAATGCGATGCTCTACCAGCTGAGCTAAGGCGGCCTATCAGGCTGGCCCGAGGGCCAGCGCCCTCTTAGCGCCCCTTGGACCGCCCGCCAAGGGCGCGAAACAGTCCGCCGCCTGGGGACGCCGCCGCGCCGACGGGTTGCAGGGCGTCGCCGAAGTCGCCGTCATCGACGATCGGCGGGAAGGGATCGCCGTGCTCGGCGGCGCCGATGAACGGGGCGCTGTCGGTATAGGCGGCGGGGGCCGGGGGCAGATCGTTGAGGGTGGCGTCGCCGCGTTCAAGCCTGGGATGCGGCTGTTGGCCTGTCTCGGCATAGGCGAGAACGAGGCGCGCCCAGTCGGCGGGCGCGAACACGAAGGCCCGGCCCTCGGCATCGATATCCGACCATTCCGCTTCCGGTGGCGCGACCGCGCCGCGCGCGATCCAGGCGCGCGCCTCGTCCGGCGCGCCCGCCGCCGAGGCGGCCCTGGCCATCAGGCCGGCCAGGCGGCGGGTCGGCGCCTCATTTTCCAGCATTTGGACCGCGGCGCGCGTCGCGGCGACATCGCCGGCGACCAGGGCGATCTCCACCGCCAGCAGCCGGCTCTCACGGGCATTCGGGTTGATCGCCGCCAGGGCGGCCAGACGCGCGGCGCGCTCTCTCGGCGTCTCATCCGTCCGTAGATCACGCCAGGCGCGCCACAAGGCGGGATGCGGATGCGCCTTCCAGGCCGCCTCGATCTGGGGAATGGCGCGAGCGCCGCGCCCCTCCGCGATCAGCAGGCGGGCGGCGATCGCGGCGGCGGGCGTGAAATCGGGCCGGGCGCGGGCGGCGGCCTGGGCGTAGTCCAGCGCCTTGTCCGGATGGGTGGCCTCCAGGGTAACGGCCCGGGCGGTGTTGAGCGCCGCGCGGGCGCGTTCGGCGACCAGGGGCGATACAATCTTGCGTTCAAGCGCGCCGATCACCAGGTCCATCGCCCCGGTCCAGTCCGCCGCCGCCAGCCGGGCTTCAAGCAGGGCGCGCCAGGCCCAGGGCGCGGTCGCCGCCAGATCATAGGCGGCCCCGGCATGGTGCAGAGCCTCCTTGGGATCATCTTCGGCCAGGGCGGTTTGCATCAGGCCGCGGTGCGCGGCCAGCCGCATGTCCGCAAAGCCCAGCATGGCAGTGTAGGCGGCCCGGGCGGCGGCGCGGTCGGCGCCGGCCTCGGCGGCCTGGGCGGCGAGGATGCGGACCAGCCGCGGGGTTTCCTGGTCGAGTTCGGCCGCCTTCTGGGCCAGGCGCCGCGCCTCCGGTCCGTTGCCGGCCGCCGCGGCGAGGAAGCCGCGGGTGAGCGCCTCCCTGGCCTGACGACGGCGGCCATCGGCGGCGGCGCTGGCGGTCCGGGCTGGCGCTTCGAGCAGCCAGACCAGCGCGCGCCAGAACAGCGTGGCGAACAGGGCGGCCAGTCCCACCAGCAGAACCCCGGCGGCGGCGGTGGTGTTTACCTGCCAACCCAACCAGGTCAGGCTGGCCACGCCCGGCTCGCCTTGCAGGGAAATCGCCACCACGATCACCAGGGCGACGAAAAACACGGCGAAGGCGATGCGAATCATCCGGCGGCCCCAATCGCTACGCATTGCGGCGCCGCGATCTTCGCGCGGAGTGCCCGCAGTTGATCGCGAAGGCGTTCATCCGATTGGCCGGTCATCGCTAAGGCCCCGTCCGGGCTGGCGAGGTTGGTCGAGCGTCCGCGAGCGCGGCGACCGCCTCGCCCCGCAAACCCGCCACCGCGCGGTCTATCGCGATCCGCCGACGGGCCTTGTCATTCCAGGCCTCCAGCGGCGCGCGGGCCGATGGTCCCAGGGACTGCAAGATCACCAGGGCGCCTTCGAGGTCGCCGTCCGCCGCCGCCCTCTGGGCTTTGGCGATCAGGGCGTCGGGGCCGCCGCCCACCGCATCCACCCGCCGCACATTGACCACCCGCGAGACCGCATAGGCGATCCGCTCCATGATCCGGGCGGAGTCCGCCGGCGCCTTGGCGGCCACCGATGCCCGCGCGGCCAGGGTGGCAAGCTCTGCCGCCAGGGCGGCGGGGGTCGGCGCGCCCTCGGCGGCCAAGGACTGCAATGCGAGGGCATTCGCCGAAGGCGGCAGCACCCGCTGATAGACCGTGAGTTCGACGGCGAATGGTCGCGATTGGGCCGCGGCGTCGCTCAGGGCGGCGGCGGCCAATGCCCCGGCGGCGGCGTCGAGGGCGCGTGCTTGTCCGGCCTCCAGGCGACCGATCCGAATCGCCAGGGCCGAAACATCCACCGGAGCGCCGGGCGCGGGCAAGGGAATGGCGCGGCTCGCAGACGCCAAGGCCGCCCAGTCCGGGATCGAGGGATTGGCCGCCGCCGCGACGCGCGGGACCGGCTTCTGTGCGAATAGTCGCGGCCCCAGGGTCAGGACCAACACGGCGGCGATCAGGCACAACACGCCGAACGCCATCGCCATCCAGAAAGCGCCGCTAAGCATACGCGGGCGGCCATAGGCCCGGGGATCGCGGGTTGGGGCGAGCTCGGCGGGATCGGGCAGAGCGGTCATAGCGTTAGTCCTGCCCTACTGGGCGGCGCGGTGCAATGGCTTGGAGCGCGTCCAGCAGGGCCTGCTCGCTGGGCGCGGCCGCCACCCAAACGCCGCGCAGCGGCAGCCTGGCCAGGGGCGCGGCCACGGCCGGCGAAAGGCAGACGGCGGCGAGATCTGGCGACGGTCGCGCGCGCAACAGCCGAGTCAGGACGCTCGCCGCCTTGGGCGAATGCAGCAACACCGCTTCGACGCCGGAAGTCAAAGCCAGTAGGTCCGGCGAGAGGGCGGCCTCGACCGTCTCATAGACCGCCACCTTCACGGTCTGAACGCCCAGCGTCGCCAGAGCGCCGGCGAGATCACCAGCCGGCTGCCTAGGACCGGGGTAGACGACAGGGCCGCGAAGCCCGGCTCTGGATTGGCCGATCAACCGCGCCAGGTCGCCGACATGGCCCTCGGCGGACGTCACCTGGCGAAAGGCGGCGCGCGCCGCCGCCGCCGCCGTCCCGGCGCCCACCACATAGACGGGGAGATCGCGCGCCGCGCAGCGCGCCGCGAAGGCTTCGACGCCGTTTACGCTGGTGAAGGCCAGCGCGCCCGCGCCCGACACGTCAAGGGGGCCGGCGCCGACGGCGCGCACCTTCAGCAGGGGCGCCACGATGGCCCGGAAACCCAGCGCTTCCACACCGGCGGCGGTGCGTGCCGCGCCGGTCTGGGCACGCGTGACCCAGACCGTGGTCATGGCGGCGTCCGGTTGGTCATGCGAAGAGGCTCTCGCCACCCTCGATGCGGATTTCGTCTCCCATGCGCAGGCCCAGATCTCTCGCCGCAATCAGGCCATCGGACTTCGAGACCTCGCCCTCGCGCCGAAACCGCCGTGCGCCATCGGGCGTGAGCGCCTCGACGATCAGGCGCAGCCAAGGCCCATCCAGTCGGGCATAGGCGCCGACCGCCGTGCGGCAGGAGGCCTCGAGCGCCGTGAGCGCGCCGCGCTCGGCGGTCACCGCCAAGGTGGTCGGGGCGTGTTTCAGAGCCGCCAGCCAGGGCGCGTCGGCATCCTCGACGCGGGTCTGGATCGCCAGAGCGCCCTGGCCAGGGGCGGGGGGCGACAGGATGGGGTCGATCAGCGCCTTTGGCAGATGGCCGAGCCCCAGCCGGCGCAGGC
>JAYUBD010000498.1:0-4270 GCA_043740995.1 Caulobacteraceae bacterium
CTCGGCGACGGTGGCGGTCGAGATCAGGACGCGCCGGGCCTCCCCGCGATGGGTCAGGGGAAAGCCGAATTGCGCGGCCGCGGCGCAGGCCGCGGTGACGCCGGGCACCACCTCGGTCCCGACTCCGTGCGCGTGCAGAAAGGACGCCTCTTCGCCCACCCGGCCGAAGATCGAGGGGTCGCCACCCTTCAGGCCCAGGCGCAGCGCCGATTGCTCCAGGGTCATGACCTGTCTCCCTTGAGCACGCCGACAAAGGTCAGCAGGTCGGACGCCACCGCGCCGAGGGATCGTCCGGTATCCATGGCCAGCTTGCGCAGCAGCGCATAGGCCTGCGCCTCGTCCATCCCGCGTTCTTTCATCAACAGGCCCTTGGCCCGCTCCACCGACTTGCGCGACGCAAGGTCGGCCTTGGCCTTGTCCAGCTCGGCGCGCAGTTTCTGCATCAGTTCGAACCGGGTCATCGCCACTTCGAGCACCGAGCGAACCCGGCCGACCGACAAGCCGTTCACCACATAGGCGGCCACGCCGGCCTGGACGGCGGCTTCCGCCAGACCGGGCGAGGACCGGTCGACGAACATCACGATCGGCCGGGGGTTGGCCGCGCTGGACTCGCGCAGACTCTCCAGGGTGTCGCGGTCGGGACTGTCGGCCGCCACCACCACCACATCGGGCGCGAAGCGGGCGGCGTCGACCTCGACGAAATCGCCGGCGAGTTCCACGACCAGGGGTTCGATACCCTTCAGGCCCTCGGCGACCAGGGCGGCGCGGGCGGGGTCCGGGTCGATTACGAGGACACGCATCGGCCATCCCTAGGCCCGCGCCGGACCCGGATGTCAGGCCCCTGCGCGGAATCCGGGCAAACGCCCCGGAACGCCGCAACACCCGGCGCCGTACTGACGCCTTTTCAGGCATTCCGCCCAGCTTTCAGGCTTAACGCGAACGCCTGACAGCCTGGCGGCGCATTCGCGCGCCGAGGCGATCTGGATTGCGGCGGCGACTCTTGAAGCAGAGCCCGCTACGGCTCAGCCTGACTGCGCTCTCAAGACCTATTCGCGGCGAGGATTTGTCTGGATCGGGGGTCCAGACGAAGCGCTTTGACCGTGGGTCGTGATCGGCGATGGCGCGGGTGATGGCGGGCCGCGGACCGGCGAAGGCCTCCAGGAGATACGGCAGCGCCAACTGCCCCGGCATGACGGCCGGGTCTAAGCTCAGGCCGGGCTCCGCGCGGGAATGACGCTCAGGAGCTGAGCAGTGTCTTCGTCGACTCAAACAGCACGGGCAGATCGAACTGGCCCTTGTAGAGCGGCGAGACCGCCTTATCGAGGCCCAGCAGGGAATAGACCGCGATCTGCGCCGAGCGCACCGAATATTCGACGGTGAAGACGACATCGTCCGGGATTTCGCAATATTGTCCGATGAAGGCGAGATTGGCGACGCCGGGGGGCCGGACGTCGGGCCGGTCGCCCTTGGCTCTCGGCATGAACTGGCTGGTAATGAAGGGCATCATGCAGGGGATGCAGTTCGCCGCGTTCAGGATTGCCTTCTTTTGCTCTTCGATACGCAGATGACCCAGCAGCTCGATGAGCAATTCTTCGCCGGTGCAGTCGGACATCTTCTTCTTCACGAAGTCGCCCTCCTGGTCGACGAACAGGCCATAGCCCCAGAACACCTGGATCCCCTGCGGCTGGCCGAGGAAGTGAGGCTGGTGGGCCAGGACAACGGACATCAGCCAGCTGGAATCGACGAAGGTGACCAGGCCGCCGGTCCCGGCCACGTTGCCGGTGAAGGCCTCCATGAGCCCGAAGAAGGTCGGGTCGTTGAGGGTGACGGTGAACGACAGCCACTTCGATTCATCGATGTTGCGCGTGAAGACCTCGGGGCGGCCGAAGTCCGCGTGCTTTTCGGCCAGGGTTTCCCAAAGCGCCCAGGACGCGCCGCGGTCACCGCCTTCGAGGCGGGCGGGTGACCTCATGGATCCGAAACCGGAGGCCGCGGTCATTGAACCATTGGTGACGAACACCAGGTCCTCGTCACGAACAGAGACCTGCTGCGGCGCGCCTCCTTCGACATAGTGGAGGGTCTCGACCGCCTTGCCGCCGGGTCCATACCGGAAGTCCAGATCGACCACGCGCGCGCCGGTCCGCAATCGAACGCCTTGCGCCTTGCGCCTCGAGCCATCGAACCAGCGGCCGCACGATGGAATCGTGCTGATTGAAGGGCGTGCGCCGGACGCCGGCCAGGGTGTCGATGCGCGGCAGTTCCTGGATGAAGCGATGCAGATAGCGCTTCAACTCGACGGCGCTGTGCCACGGCTGAAACGCAAATGTGGTGCACCACATGAACCAGAAGTTGCTCTTGAAGAACGACGGCTGGAACATCGCCTCGATCCGCTTGGTTCCAAGCGAGGATTCCGGGACCGCCATGATCTCGAGGAGGTCCAGCCGATCGCGATTGCCGAGCTTGAGATCCGACGCGTCGAGCTTGTGTCCCCCGGCGACCAGGCGGGCCCGCGCGTGGGAGACATGCTCCATGTTGAACCGGTAGATCTCGTCCTTGACCGTCACACCCGGGTCGCCGAGCGAGGGGATAAAGGACAGCAGGTCGAAGGTGCAGGTGTAGGCTTCGTAGGTGAACATCCGCCCCCCGCGGATGACGTAGCCCTCGCGCGCGTGGCCGGCGCCGTCGAGGCTGCCGCCCAGCCGCGGCGTGTCCTCAAGGATCTCGATGTCCTGGCCGGCGAATCCGCCGTCCCGGATCAGGTAGGCGGCGCTCGCCAGGGCGGCGATCCCGCCCCCGACCAGATAGGCCTTGGTCGCGCGGCGCGGCGCGGGGTTGTCCGAGTCTCTCATGGCCGTCTCCCAAAGTCAGGTTGTGGTCCGCCAGGCGGCGACTGCCCTTCACCGCGGCGCGCGGGCGGCTTCACGGGCTCTGCGTCTCGACGATGGCGTTAGGCAGTTCATTGCGGTTGGCGCCTTCTGCGGGAAAGTGCGCCGCAAGCAGACGGCCGCAGGTCTCGATGGCGGCGACAAATCCGTCGCCGGGCTTCCCGGCCTTCATGCCGGCCGTCAGGGCGGCGATCACTTCGGCCCAGGCCCGCGGAGAGACCTTGGCGTTGACGCCCGCGTCGGCGATCACCTCGGCGCATCGATCCGCCAGCGAGGCGTAGATCAGCACCCCGGTGCGCTCGCGGGTGTTCTCCATCCCCCTGGCAAAGAACTGTTCCAGGGCGCGTTGGTGGACGTGCCCGTGCTTGAGGGCCGCGGGCGTCAGGGTTCGGCGGACGGCGGGGATCGAGGCCAGCAGCGCGATCGCCACGAACAGCAGGCACTGCAGCAGGGCATAGGCCCCGAGCGCGGCGGCGACGGTCGCGTGGGTCGCCGCGAGGTGGACCGCGCTCCAGCCCCAGAGACTATCGAACCAATGTGTCGCCGCGCCGCCAAGGGCGAGCAGGCTGGCCGGCACGAGCAAGGCGCCGGCGGCCGCCCAGGCGAGCGGAACCTCGATGTAGGGCGCGGCCTCTTCCGCCACCACGCAGACGATCTGTCCGCGGGTTGTCGCCTCCGCCGCCGTGGTCGCCAGCGCGATGCGCCGGTGATCTTGTGGGCTCAGCAACATCTCACCACCTCCCCGACGCGCCGCCGCCGCCGAACGAGCCGCCGCCGCCGCTAAACCCGCCGCCGCCCATTCCCCCGCCCATGCCGCCGCGGCCCATGCTGCCGGCCAGGATCATCAAGGGCAGCAGCCACATGTCGCCGCGGTGTCCCTTGCGACCGCCGATCGTCCCGATGAGACCAAACGCCACCCACAGGACCAGCAGGCCCACCAGCAGCAGCGGCACTGGACTGGGCGATGTGGCGCGCGGTGATGCCGCGGTCGCGACGCGCGCCCGCGCCTGGTCGTCCGGCAGGGACAGCTGCTCGATCAGCGCGTCGGCGCCGGCCAGCACGCCGCCCGCCTGGTCGCCGGCCCGGAATTTTGGCAGAACCCGCTCCTGGAGAATGGCGCTGGAGAGCGCATCGGTCAGCACCGATTCAAGGCCGTAGCCGACCTCGATCCGCACGCGCCGTTCGTTGGGGGCGACAATCAGCAGCACACCGGTGTCGCGTTTCTTCTCACCGATCCCCCAGGCGCGGCCCAGCTGATAGCCATAGTCCTCGATGTTCTGGCCCTGCAGGGAAGGCACGGTCACGACCACAAGCTGGCGGGAGGTCTTGGCTTCGAGCGCCTCCAGCTTCGTGGTCAAGTCCGCCCGGGTTTGCGGAGTCAGGAT
>JAYUBD010000499.1:0-4266 GCA_043740995.1 Caulobacteraceae bacterium
CAGTGGTTCGACTATGACATGGCCGGCGGCGCGCGAACCCTGCGCAAGACCCAGGAGGTCCCCTCGGGTCACGATCCGGCCCGCTATGAGGTGCGCCGCCTGTGGGCGGCCGCCGACGATGACGAGCAGGTCCCGATCACCGTGCTGATGCGGCGGGGAACGCCGCTTGATGGCTCCGCGCCGCTGATGCTCCATGGCTACGGCGCCTATGGCTATCCCCACGAGCCAAGCTTTTCGTCGCAGGTCCTCAGTCTGGTGGATCGCGGCTGGATCTGGGCCAGCGCCCATGTGCGCGGCGGGTCCGACAAGGGCTGGGGCTGGTTTTTGGAGGGCCGAAAATTCAAGAAAAGGAACAGCTTCACAGACTTTATCGCCTGCGCCGAACATCTGGTCGGCGGCGGATACGGCCGGGCCGGACGGATCGCCGCCTATGGCGGCTCGGCGGGTGGGCTGTTGGTCGGGGCCGCGGCCAATATGCGCCCCGATCTTTGGGGCGCGGTGATCGCCGCCGTGCCGTTCGTCGATGTGCTCAACACCATGAGCGACAACAGCCTGCCGCTCACCCCGCCGGAATGGCCCGAATGGGGCAATCCGCTGGAGGACGCGGCGGCCTATGACTACATCGCCGGCTACAGCCCCTACGACAATGTCGTGGCGCAAGCCTATCCCGCCATCCTCGCGCGCTGCGGTCTGGCCGATCCCCGGGTGACCTGGTGGGAGGCGGAAAAATGGATCGCCGCCCTGCGTGACCACACCACCAGTGACCGCCCGGTCATGCTGCACACCAATCTGGACGCCGGGCACGGCGGCGCCTCCGGGCGCTTCGATCACCTGAAGGAGGTGGCGCTCGACTACGCCTTCGCGATCTGGGCGATCGAGGGGCCGGGCGCGTCTTGATCATCCGCGCCGCCACCCCCGCCGACACCGGCGCCCTGGCCGACATCTATGGCCACCATGTTTTGCAGGGACTGGGCACCTTCGAGGAAATCCCGCCATCGGCTGACGATATCGCCGATCGCCTGACGGCGGTTCAGGCGCTCGGCCTGCCCTATCTGGTGGCGGAGGAGGGCGGCCTGCTCGGCTTCGCCTATGCCGGCCCGTTCCGCCCGCGCAGCGCCTATCGCTATGCCGTCGAGGACAGCGTCTATGTCGCCCCCGCCGCGATTGGCCGGGGCGTGGGCCGGGCGCTGCTGAGCGCCGTGATCGCGGCCTGCGAAGCGAAGGGCCTTCGCCAGATGATTGCCGTGATCGGCGATTCCGGCAATGCCGCCTCGATCGGCCTGCATGCGGCCCTGGGCTTCCAGCCGGCGGGCGTCGGCCGGTCGATGGGCTTTAAGCATGGGCGCTGGGTCGATATCGTCTGGATGCAACGCCCGCTGAACCAGGGTGGCGATGCGCCGCCGGAAGGTTGAGGGGCCGCCCCCCTTGCCGGGGCGGTATAGGTTTCCGCCTTCCTCGCCAGCACGGGGAGGGACAGACGATGCGAAGCATCGGCGAGGCTGGGGAAGTCTGAAACATGCCCGCCCTGATGATCTATTCCAACCTCCTCGCTTAAAGGACCCGCCCAATGACCCATTCGCTGTTTGGTCCCGCATTGGCGACCGTCCTGATCCTATCGGCGGCAAGCGGGCAGGCCGCCGACACGCCGCCACCTGCAAAGGCTCTGGCCGCCGACAGCGACACCGCCACCGCGCCGATTATCGAGGCGAGGAAGGTCACGCGCCATCAGGCGGCGATTGGCGGCAAGACTCTGGCCTACTCGGCCACGGCGGGCACGCTCACCGTCCGCGATGACGACGGCAAACCGGCGGCCAGCCTGTTCTATGTCGCCTACACCGCCGGCGATGGGGCCGATACGCGAAGGCCGGTGACCTTCCTCTATAATGGCGGCCCGGGCTCGGCTTCGATCTGGCTGCACATGGCGTCGCTGGGGCCGGTGCGGGTCGCCACCGACAGCCCACAGGCGACGCGCAATGCGCCGTTTGACCTGACAGCCAATAATGACAGCCTGCTCGATAAGTCCGACCTGGTGTTTATCGACGCGGTGGGCGCTGGGTTTTCGCGACCGGTGGGCGACGCCAAACTGGCCGCCTTCTGGGGCACCGACGCCGATATTGACGCCTTCGCGCGGGGCATCGAGCGCTATCTGACGCTTAATGACCGCTGGAATTCGCCGAAATTCCTGTTCGGCGAGAGCTACGGCACGACCCGCTCCGCCGGCCTCGCCTATCGCCTGCAGCAGGACGGCGCGCAACTCAACGGCGTGATCCTGCTCTCCTCGATCCTCAACTATGGACGGCGGGCGACCGGCCTCGATCAGGACCTGATCAATTATCTGCCCTCCTATGCGGCCGCGGCGGCCTATCACCACCGCCTCGCCAATCCGCCGGCCGATCTGGGCGCCTGGCTGAAGGAGGTGCGCGACTGGGCCAGGGGCCCCTATGGCCAGGCCCTGGCCCGGGGACAGGACATCGATCCCGCCGAGCGCGCGGCGATCGCCGACCGCATGGCCGCCTATACCGGCCTGCCGGCGGCGTTCATTATCGAGAACGATCTGCGGGTGAACCTGTCCCGGTTCCGCAAGACCCTGCTGCGCGATCAACGCCGCACGCTTGGCCGCTATGATGCGCGCTTCACCGGGATCGATGTCGACGCCGCCGGCGAGGGGCCGGAATTCGACCCGTCGGACACCGGGATGACCGGCGCCGTGGTCTCCGGCTTCCATCACTATCTGACCAGCGAGCTCGGCTATGCCAGCGATCTCAGCTACCGGCCCACCTATTATTCAAGCGCCCTGGTCTGGGACTTCCGGCACCGGGCGCCCGGCGTGCGGGCCGGCGGCGATTTCAGCCAGGCCGACGTGGCGCTCGACCTGTCGGCGGCCATGCGGCAGAATCCGCATCTGTTGGTCTATTCCTTGAACGGTCTCTACGATCTGGCCACGCCGTTCTTCGGCACGGAATACGATCTGGCCCACATGCAGCTCGACCCGGTCCTGCGCCCCAATCTGCGCTTCGCCTATTACCTGTCCGGCCACATGGTCTATCTCAACCCCCAGGCCCTGACCGCGATGAAGGCCGATCTGGCGAGGTTTTATGATGCGGCGACCGCCCGGTGAGGTTGGCTGGGGAACTAGGACTCGAACCTAGAACGACGGTACCAAAAACCGCTGTGTTACCATTACACCATTCCCCAAGACTCAAAGGCCTTGCCCGCGCGCGCCTGACGGTTCGACGCGGAAGGGCGCTCAGATAGCGCACGGCCCGGCCCCTGGCAACGGCGCCGCCGACACGCGGGACGCCGTCTCGACAGGTCGATGTTCATAAGGCTAGGCTCCGCGGCGAATTGGAGGATTGCTCATGCGCATCTTGATCGCGGCCCTGGCCGGCGCCCTGGCCATGTTTGTCTGGGTGATGGTGGCGCACACCTTGACCCCGCTGGGATCAATGGGACTGCGACCCATGCCCGCCGAGGCGACCACATTGCAGGCCTTGCATCTGACCCTGGGCGACAAGACGGGCTTCTACGCGTTTCCGTCCGAGGAGAATGGTCCGGGCGGCGCGGCGGGGAAGGCGGATCATGTGGCGAAGCTAAAGAACGGCCCGTCCGGCCTGCTGATCTATCACCCGCCCGGCACGCCTGCCGTCACGTTCCGCCAGGTGGGGCTGGAATTTGTTTTGGCGCTGGTCGAAGCGCTGCTGGTGACGCTCAGCCTCGGATTGATCGCGGGCGCGCCTCGTCGCCTGGGGGGCGCCGTTCTCATCGGCCTGGTCGCCGCGACGGCCACCAACCTCGCCTACTGGAACTGGTATGGTTTCGCAGGAGACTACACGCTGGCCGCCGCCTTCACCGAACTCGTAAAGTTCGCCCTCGCCGGCGCGGTGATCACGCCGCTGCTGGCCTGGCGGCGAGGACTGGCGCGGGGCATGAGATGACTCAGCCCACCCGGGTCGTGGGCTTCCAGGGTCCTGTGAGGCTGGTTGACCCGGTCGGAGCAACCTGTTCGGGTGGCCTGTACCCATCGACTTCGCCGCCAAACGCTCTGTCCGGCTCGTCTATCCGAGCTCGCTTGCGGGCCATGGGGGGGTCCTCTATAAGGCCGGCTCTTCAATCGGAGTGTGGCTCAGTCTGGTAGAGCACCGCGTTCGGGACGCGGGGGTCGCAGGTTCGAATCCTGCCACTCCGACCATTTTTCCCGCCCATCCAATCGCCGGGCCGTGCGGGCCATGAGGCGGGACCCTGCCTGAATGAAACAGTTCCTGATCA
>JAYUBD010000500.1:0-4259 GCA_043740995.1 Caulobacteraceae bacterium
TGTATGAGGCCGCTGATGGGAAGGCATGGCCATGCACGTCGGAATGGGATTGATATTCCAGGGTCGTCGCGACGGGATCGATGATCGCGCCGTCTATGCCCAGGAACTGCGCCTGGGCGATCTGGCCGAACCGTTGGGCTTTGAGTCGCTGTGGGGCGTCGAGCACCATTTCACCGACTACACCATGTGCCCGGACGTGTTGCAGTATCTGAGTTATTTCGCCGGTCGCACCAAGACCATCAAACTCGGTTCGATGGTGGTGGTCCTGCCGTGGCACGACACGATGCGCGTGGCGGAGCAGGTTTCGATGCTCGACCATATGTCGGATGGCCGCCTGATCCTGGGGCTCGGCCGGGGGCTGGGTCGGGTCGAGTTCGAGGGCTTTGGGATCAACCAGGAAGACAGCCGCGAGCTGTTTGTCGAATCCGCCCAGATGCTGTTGCAGGGACTGGAGAGCGGGACCTGCGAATTCGACGGACGTCTGATCAAGCAGGCGCCCCGCGAGATTCGGCCGCGGCCGTTCAAGAGCTTCCGGGGCCGCACCTATGCCGCGGCGGTGTCGCCGGAAAGCTCGGCGATCATGGCCAGGCTGGGCATCGGCCTGCTGATCATTCCGCAGAAACCCTGGGAAGCGGTCGAGGCGGAACTGGCCGACTATCGCCGCGTCTATCGCGAGGTGAACGAGACCGACGCCCCCGCACCGATCAATGCCGGCTGGGTGATCTGCGATGAGGACGAGGGCCGGGCCCGCGAGATGGCGGTCAGGCATATTGGCGCCTATTGGAACTCGGTGATCCAACATTACGAACTGAAGGGCACGCATCTGCAATCCATGCGCGGCTATGAATCGTACAAGGTGATGCAGCAGGCGGTGAATGCGCCGGGCGGCGACGCGGCGATGGTGGAATTCTTCCTGTCGCTGCAAATTTGGGGCACGCCCGAGCAATGCTATGCGAAGATTCTCGACTGCACGCGCCGTTGCGGCGCGGACACCTTCACCGGCATCTTCAGCTATGGCGAGATGGACTACGCCTATGCCGAGCAAAACCTGCGAACCTTCGCCAGACAGGTGATGCCGGAACTGAAAGCCCATCAGCGCCCACTGGCCATGGCGGCGGAATAGCGTTTGTCGCGACGGGCGCGGCCCGGGTCGCCGGCTTGATCCTGGCCGGTTGCGCCGCTCGCCCCGCCCGCCGCCTGGGCCGAGGTGCGCGACGCCATTCGGGCGGGAGCGATCTGCGTGCAGAAGGCGCTACCGGCGATCGGGCGGCAATTGGTGGATTGCCTGGCCCTGAACGTCTATGCGCCGCATGGGTTGAGCCCCGTTCGTTTCCGGCCGGTGAGGGTCTGGCTATATGGCGGCGGCTTCGCGGGCGGCGACAATGTAGAATACGATCCGGGCCGCCTTGGCCTAGCAGGGGGCGTGATCGTCATCGCCCCTAACTATCGATTGGTCTGTTCGCCCGCTATGCCAGGGCGAACCCCTCATAGCCGGCCGCCACCACCGCCTCGCACTTTTCGACATAGGTCGAGAACCCCAGATAGGGCATGAACACCCGTGGTTTGCCGGGGATATTCGCGCCGAGATACCAGGAGTTGCAGGTCGGCAGGATGGTCGGGGCGGCGGTCTCGTTGACGTGGGCGACCCAATCCTCCTGGGCCTGGGGGTTCGCTTCGATGCGCTGGAGGCCCCGCGCGCGCAGATAGTCCATCGCCTCGCCGATCCAGTTCACATGCTGCTCGATGGACGGCAACATGTTGGTCAGCACCGAGGGGCTGCCGGGCCCGGCGATAATGAACAGGTTCGGGAATCCGGCAACGCACAGACCCAGGTAGTTTTTCGGCCCTTCGGCCCAGGCGTCCTTCAACGCCACCCCCGCCACGCCCTGAATATCCATGCGGGTCAGCGCGCCGGTCATGGCGTCGAAACCGGTGGCGAAGACGATGTCGTCGAGATCGTAGGTTGCGTCGGCGGTGCGCAACCCGGTCGGCGTGATCGCCGTGATCGGCGAGGCGCGCAGATCGACGAGCGTGACATTGGGCCGGTTATAGGTGTCGTAATAGCCGGTATCGACGCAGACCCGCTTGCAACCCAGCGCCGTGGTGGGACACAGCATTTGCGCCGTGACCGGGTCCTTGACGATTTGGCGGATCTTGCCGCGTACGAACTCGGCCGCCGTGTCATTGGCCGCCGGATCCGACAGCAGATCGGCATAGGAGCCGTAGATGCTGAGGCCGCCGCGCGCCCAGCGGCTTTCATATTCCGCCTCACGCTCTTGCGGCGTCGAGTCCATCGCCAGATCCGTGCGGTAGCCCCAGTCGGCGCCAAGCGCGGTGTGGTTATTGTCGTCTCGGTACTGGGCGTAGCGGCCCTTAACATCGCGCACCACGGCCTCCGGGATCGGGCCATTGTGCGCCGGGACCGAATAGTTGGGGGTGCGCTGGAACACGGTCAGGTGCGCCGCCTGGGCGGCGATCAGCGGAATCGACTGGATCGCCGAGGACCCGGTGCCGATGACGCCCACCCGACGACCGGTGAAATCGACCGCGTCCTTAGGCCAGCGCCCGGTATGGAAGGTGCGACCCTCGAAGCTGTCCAGACCTTCGAATTTCGGCGTGTTGGTCGATGAGAGGCAACCGGTGGCCATGACGACAAAGCGGGCGGTGACCGCGTCGCCCTGATCGGTCTCGACCCGCCAGAGGTTCGCCGCCTCGTCGAAATGCGCCGATTTCACCCGGGTGTTGAGCTGAATGTCCGGCCACAGCTTGAAGCGGTCGGCGACGTGATTGGCGTAGGTCAAAAGTTCGGACTGCGGCGCATAGCGCTCGCTCCAGGCCCAGGTCTGCTGCAGCTCTTCGTCAAACTGGTAGGAATATTCCAGGCTCTGAATGTCCACCCGCGCCCCGGGATAGCGATTCCAGAACCAGGTGCCGCCCACCCCGTCGCCGGCCTCATAGACGCGCACCTTCAGCCCAAGCCCACGCAGCCTGTGCAGGCTGTAGAGGCCGGCGAACCCGCCGCCCACCACAACGGCGTCAAAGTGCGGGGCCTCGGTCATACGCTACTCCCAGTGTTGTTTGGCGTTTCCGCTCACGTCCCCGGTCGGGGCCGCGGGCGGCCGCGTTGCGACTATGTAACGCCCTGACCCTTGGAACAAGCATCCACCACGGCGGCCCGCGCGCGCGGTTGAATGTGTCGCGGAATCTTGCGACTGATCGCGCGATCGCAGCGGCGCCGGATGCAACCGGTCGCACCGGGATGCGATAGCCTTTAAGAACGGAACCCCCATGGCGCTCGCCACAACGCTCGACACGGCTCTCGGCCGGCGACTGGACGCGGTAATCGACGCGGGGCTGGCCGATCAAAAGATCGTCGGGGCCGTGGTGCTGGTGGCCAAGAACGGCGCCCTCGCCTATGGCCGCGCCGCCGGTCATGCCGATCGGGAAGCCGGAACGCCCATGCGCCGGGATACCATTCTGCGCTACGCTTCGCTGACCAAACCGATCGTGACGGTCGCCGCCCTGGCCCTGGCTGAGGCGGGGATTATCGGACTGGACGATCCGGTGACCCGCTTCCTGCCGGATTTCCGGCCGCACACCGCCGATGGCGCGGAGCCGGTCATCACCCTGCGTCATTTGCTGACCCACACGTCGGGCCTGACCTATGACTTCATGGAGCCGGCGGAGAGCGCCTATCATGCCACCGGCATTTCCAACGGCTTCGATGTTCCGGGCGTGGCGATGCAGGATAATCTGGCGCGTATCGCGGCCTGGCCGCTGAATTTCGAACCGGGCAGCGCCTGGACCTATTCGGTCTCGACCGATGTGCTGGGCGCCGCGCTGGCCGCCGCGGCGGGCGAAAGCCTGCCAAAGCTGGTGCGGCGGCTGGTGACCGGACCGCTGGGCATGAACGACACCGATTTTTCCGCCGTGGATCCCGCGCGGTTGGGCGTCGCCTATGCCGATGGCGACCCCGCCCCCGTTCGCATGGGCGAGCAACACGCCATCCCGTTCGCCGTCAGCCCGCTACGCTATGCACCGGGCCGCATCCACGATCCGGCGTCGTTTCCCTCCGCCGGGGCCGGCATGGCCGGAACGGCCGACGACTATTTGGCCTTCCTCGAAGCCATGCGCCTGGGCGGCGGCGGCGTGCTCAAGCCGGAGAGCGCCGCCCTGATCGCCGAAAATGCGATCGGCGAGATTCCCGTGGCCCTGATGGGACCG
This sequence comes from Caulobacteraceae bacterium, assembly GCA_043740995.1. Classification (GTDB taxonomy): domain Bacteria; phylum Pseudomonadota; class Alphaproteobacteria; order Caulobacterales; family Caulobacteraceae; genus Acaudatibacter. Next base: position 4,225 of record JAYUBD010000500.1, read on the forward strand.
GGTTACGGCTTCAGCCTGGGCGCCGGGATACTGCT
>JAYUBD010000501.1:0-13331 GCA_043740995.1 Caulobacteraceae bacterium
GCAAAGCCGTGCGCCAGGCCATCCGAAAAGCCGACGCACACCTGATCTTCCTGCCGCCCTACAGCCCCGATCTCAATCCCATCGAGCAGGTCTTCGCCCAGCTCAAGACCCTGCTGCGAAAGGCCGCCGAACGCACCGTCGAAGCCACATGGAAACGCATCGGCCAGCTGCTCGACCACTTCACCCCGGAAGAATGCGCCAACTACCTCGTCAACTCAGGATACGCTCCAAGCTAAAACGGTCACGCTCTAGGAGGAGTAGTGAAACACGGGCCAATCCGCGCTAGGCGATCGTAACCCGCAGGGCCGAAACCCGTCAGGGGTTCGGTCGGAGCGCAGCGGAGATGGAGCGCGGTCCCGAAGGGAAGCGCCCGTCCAGTAACATTAGCCTTAAACTTTTGAAAATATGGATAAGTTCCTGGCTAGCTGCGCTGTCGCGCCGGCCGACCGCGCCAATCCGCTACTCGCTTGCACCCAGGACCCAGTTCACTTCTCCTGTTGTCATGAACACGATAGCGCCACGCGGCGCCCCTGTGGCCGCCAAATAATCGCTCAGTTGGCTGGCATAGTCTCTCCGGTGTTCAGCCGTCGGAGCCACATCGCTCTTCCAGTCGAGCACAACTGTGACACCGCCGTCCTCGATAACCAGAGCGTCGGCGCGCCCGGCCACGAGTTCGCCGGCGTCAGTGCTCCACCACAAAGACGCCTCAGCAACGAGATGTGGGCGCAGCGCCGCGACGTCTGGGAGTGTCAATGTGTGGAGGGCTGTAGCCGCACACTCCGCAGCATCGGGCAACGGCGCCCCAGGCGTAGCCTCCAGTTGGACAAGCTGCGCTGCAAGCTCATGCGCACGGGCGTCGACCGCGGCCGTTTCCTCCGCCAGCTCACCGGTAAGGAGCTCCTCCATCAGCTTGTGCAGCAGGAGACCCCGGATACGTCCTGCGCCGAGGGGCGCGGGTCCCGCCTCAACCGCCTCCCCGATTTCCGGCGGATCCTCAAGGGCGGCGCTTCGGTCCGCATCGTGATCGCTGGGCCGGCGCCAGCGCACGGGCGGCGCGGCCGCAAGGACCTGCTCCCGTTCGGAAACGAAGATCTCCCGCGTTTGTCCATTGGCACCGATATGCCGCGGGCCCGGAGGCTTCGGCGGAAACCCAGATAGGTCGAGTTCCGGAAGATGGGCCTGCCCGAGGTCCAACACCTTCGACCAGGACGAGCCGTCGGCGTTCACCAAGTGCGGCAGGATCAACAGATCGCGGGCGCGAGTGCAGGCCACGTACCAGAGCCGATCCCGCTCACGCGCCGCGCTTCTGCCTTCCTCGGCCTGGGCGTTCGCGAGCTCAGGCGGCAGCACGCCGCCGATCACCCAATGGAGCGTGTTGTCCGACTGCCGGTGTACGAACCGGTCCGGGCCGCGGAGCTTGGTCGAGGTGTTGATTGGAATCACCACCGGCCACTCGAGGCCTTTCGAACTGTGAACCGTGACCAAGGCGACGGCGTCATCGCTCTCATCGACTCGCCCCTCAGACAGGGACCGACGCTCGGACCAATCGGCATCGAGATCCGCCACGAAGGCCGCAAGACCGCGCACGCCATAGGGCCTCGCCCGCTCAATCAGGGCGTCCAGGTTGGCGAGCGCCCGCGCGCTGCGGTCCCCCGTGCGCAGGGCCAAGGCGACGCGGAGCCTAAGTCGTTCGATGGCTTCCGCTAGGAGGGCCGAGGGCGTCAGGTCAGCCGCACGGCGTCGAAGGATCTGCAGGTCTGAGAGCACATCTTTCGCCACGGGGTGAGCGACCTGCTCCACCGGGGTCGTCACCGTGAACACGGATGGCGCACCGTCATCGCGGGCCGGCAACGCCGCGGTGACGCCGAGAAGCGCCGCCTCGCTCAGCCCGACTATAGGACCCCGCATGAACGCGCCGAACGCGAGGGTGTCGAACGGATCGGCAAGCGTTCGCATGAGGGCGAGGATGTCCTGCGTCTCCTGGCGCAGCATCAAGGTCTTGCCCGCCTGCGAGGCGACAGAGATGCGCAACGCCTCAAGGGCGCGCTCATAGCGCCAGAGCTCGGTATGGGTGGGCGCCAACAGCGCGATGTCTCCAGGTCGCAAGGGCGTGCTGACTCCGTCTGCCCGCCTGACCTGAGTATTGCCGACCAGTCGGCGACAGATCTCCGCGACGCGGGCCGCCTCCTCATCGCGCTGGCCTGCAGCGCTCTCGCCCGGTGGCAGCTCGATCGTCACCTTGGCGGCGCACGGCGCCCCCTCGCCGTCATCCTCAAGAGTTGAAGACAGCGCGACATAGCCGGGCTGCCCCACCTGGGAGAGCGTAGCCTTGAAACAGCGATTCACATGCTCGAGGATGCCGGACCGCGAGCGGAAGTTGGCCGTGATGCGGATGATAGCGTCGAGATTGGCGGACTCCAGGACGCGCCGGATGACGGAGTAGGTGGCGATGTGGGCGCCCCTGAACCGGTAGATGGCCTGCTTGGGGTCACCGACGAGGAACAGGGCGCCGGGCTTAATGTCGGCGCGCTCCCAATCCTGCGGGGGCGGACCCGCGGCGATCCGGAAGATGATCTCCGCCTGGATCGGATCGGTATCCTGGAACTCGTCCACGAAGATATACGCGTAGCGCCGCCCCAGGGCCTGCCGGACGGGCTCGTGATCCCGGACCAACTCTCGGGCGCGGGCGAGAAGATCGTCAAAATCCAGCGCCGCGGCGGCCCGCTTCTCGCGCGCGTAGTCTTCAATCAGCTCGTCCATGGCCCCGGAAAGCCGGGAAACCATAGCGCCGGCGAGCGCCGCCAGCAGCGCCTCGAAGCTGCGGCGGCAAATGTCGTAGTGGAGCTCGGCCTGAGTGTTGAGGTCAACGGCCCCCTCCCCCTCGATTGTCCGGCGCCAGCTCGTCCCGGCCGCATAGGCGCGCCACTCGTAGCCCCCCGACTTCATGAGGAGCTGTCGGGGCGGCGCGCTCAGCCGCCAGAGTTCCGCGAAGCTTAGGTCTCGGCCCAAGGTGTCGGCGTAGAAGGCGGAGAGGGCTTGCAACGCCTCCAGCATCCCTTCGGTCTTGGGCTCGGCGGGCACGCCCGAAAACCAGCGCCTGAAATCGTCGACGGCCTGGCAGAAATCCACGTCAGGCCGGTTGGAGAGGTCGACAGCCGGCGCTTGGGCGGTCGGTCGGCCGCGGCGCAGGTCGGCCAGCTCTCTCAGCTGCTTCACAACCCCGAGAGGGTCATCCTGCGCCAAGACCGCCACCGGGCTGTCCGGATCCGCGTCCGCCCCGAGGCGCCGACCGAGCCAGCGCGAAAAGACGCCGTCAAACATGGCGTCAGCCTGGGCGGCCTCCATCACCGTCGCCCCGGGATCGAGGTCCGCTTCCACCGCGTAGGCGCGTATGATGTCTCGGCAAAAGCCGTGGATGGTGGTGGCGGTGAGGTCGTCCAGGCAGGCCGCTGCAGAGCGCAAGTTGGCGCTCTGGGCTTCGCTAAGCCCATCGGGCAAGACCGGCTGCAACACCTCGGGCGTCGCGCCACCGAGAAGCGCCTCGACCATGCTGCGGATGCGCAGCGCCAGCTCGCCCGCCGCCAATTCGGTGAAGGTTATGGCGGCTATACGAACGGGAGCGACGCCGCTCGCGAGCAGCATGGCCGCCCGTCCGGCCATCAGCGCGGTCTTGCCGGTGCCGGCGGCCGCCTCGACCAGCAACGTCTGGTCCAAATCGGTGAGGGCCCGTCGCCGGGCGCTCACGTCCGCAAGGGTCATGGCCGCCTCCACAAGGGCGACAGCGGGGCGGCGGAGGCCGCATGCGCGGCGCCCTTGCGTGTCAGATAGGCGTCGACGTCGGCCGGCAGGGCGAGCCGCAGATCGTTGAACCGATCGCGGGCGTCTGGACCCGGCGGCGCCGCTCCGGCGCGTAAGAGATCGGCCGCGACGGCCACAAAGCGTTCCGCTTCGGCGCGCGCGCCGACAAGGGCCTCATCGGCCAGTTCGAAGCTGGAAGGCCCGCCACGCAGATAGACAAGCCGGGCGGCCATGCGACGGAGATCGGGAAGCAATTGTTCAGCGACCGCCGCATAGATCACCCTCTGCAGCTCGCCGCCGCCGGCCAGGACGATGCGGTCTCCGTTCCTTGGCTCCGCGCCGGTCTTGTAGTCCGTAACGCGCGCGCCGGCGTCCCCCGGCCAGAGATCCAGTCGGTCCATGCGCCCGCGGACCGGCAGCCCGCCAAACACGACGGGGAGCCCGGAGTCCCATGGCGCGAGCCCCTCCCCTTCTCCGCCGAATGCGACTTCCACTGAGACGCGGACGGTCGAAGGAGTCTCGTCGGCGAGGCTCAGGCCGCGCAGGGCGAGGCGGGCGGCTTCCTCGACGGTCCGGCGCCACAACAGCGGGGGTGGCACCGCCCGCGCCAAGGGCCATGCGTCGCTGATGCGCGCCGCCGCCGCGTCGACGGCGTTCTCGATCTCGATCTCGATCGACGTCGCCCGGGCGAGGCCCGGCCGCGGGTCGAGGCCACCCACCGCCAGCTTGATCAGCTCGTGGACGAGTTCGCCGAAGGCCAGAGCGTCGAGGGACAGGGGCGGCAAACCGACGTCGGGCGTCCGCCACCCGAGGGCGTATCGCCAGACATAGCCGAGGGGGTCGCGCAGCAGCCGTCGCAGCGACGTGGTCGATTGCTTGCCATCCAGGGTGCGGGCGATGACCGGGTCCTGGGGAGGCGCCTCGCCGTCATGCACCGTGAGCGCCGGGGTGCCCCAGTTGCGCCAGCAAAGCCGTCCGGAGGCCAGGCGAGGCTCCGCCAGGGCTTCCTGAGACCGAGCCAACAGGCGATCGGCGTCCGAAAAGGCATGGTCTGGGATCCGGGTGCGCGTCAGCACCGCAGCGTCCTTCGGCCACAGACGGCTGGGTGGAAGCACGCCGCCCTCGGCTGAGCGTCGGCTGCGAGAGAGGACCAACGCCCGTGGCGCGGATCGCCGGAGGACCCGGAAGAGGTCCTCGTCCTGCTTCGGGCGGTCGACGGGATCCAGCTCGCGGCGCGCCAGGATGTGATCGGGCAGCAGCGGATCGTCGCCTGCGGGCCGGGGCCAGCCCCGGCTGGTGAGGCCGAGGAGACGGACATGGCTGCGGGGCGAAGCGGCCAGATGGTGCGCCGGCCCCCACGTCGCACAGGCCTCCGCAGGAGCTGCGTCCACCAGCCGAAGACCCCCGAGCGCGAGGGGAAGCGCTTCAAGCGGCCCTGAATCGAGGGCGCGGCGCCAGAGCGCCCTGGCACCTCCAGCCAGAAGACGCTCGCCAGCCTGCTGGGCGGCGGAGGGGCCGCACGACAGCAGCTCGAGCAGCGGAAGCAGCGTCTCCTCGGCGGCCGCGCCCGAGGTCCGCTGCGGCCGCGCCTCGGCCAGGGCGCGTCGCCATTGCTCGGGCGTGAACAGGCCCGCCGAGCGGCGCAGCCCGCGCGCCCAATCCAACGGGAGTCCCACAGGCCGCCCAATCTGACGGAGCAAACGGCGCACGCGGCCCTGGTGAAGCCCCGACACCAAGAGATCTGCCAGCGCGGCGCACGCCTGACCTTCGCGGGTGTCCAGAGCCGGGCGCCCGTGCGTAAAATGCACGGGCAATCCCGCCTCGGCGGAAAGCACGAGGAGGTGTTGATCCCACGCCTCGGGCTCGACGGCGCAAATCGCAACCTCGCTGGCCTGGACCTCTCCCGACGCCAGCAGCGAGCGCGCCCACCGGAGGGCCTCGACGGCCTCGGCGCGCGGATCGGCGCAGGATTCGGCCGAAACCGGCCCTTCGCTTGACTCACGTTCCACAAGCACGCCCGGAAACCAGGCGGCCGAGCGGCCCGGCGGGGCCTGCCAGGTGACCGCGGTCTGCTTGCAAAGCGCCGCCAGAAGCGGACGCCAGACCGGATCGACGTCAAGCAACCCCTCAAGGGTGATGGGCCCGAACAAGGCTGGCGCATGTACGATCCGGCGAAGCCCGGCGTCACGGAGATCCGGTGCGATCAGCGCGGCGGGCGCCAGCGCCGCCCTCACGCGGGCCTCGAGCAGCGCCATGTCGGCGATACGGGGCGAACCGGCTGCGCGAGCGGAAAGGTCGAGGTCGGCGCGCCAAGCGGCGTTGAGGGTGCGACACACAGCCCGTGCCGTTCCAGGAAGGCTCCGGATCCCGTCCAGCTCCGCGAATCCGCCCTCGGCGAGCGCTGTCCTGACGGCGCCATAGAGCGCGTCCGGCGAGGCCGGCTGGACAAAGCCGCCGGCAAGTCGCGCCGCCAGCCCCGGCAATGTCAGGATTTCGAGGCCGAGCTCTCGCGAACGGGCCGCGGCCGCCCGGCGCATGCGATAGGCGAGCGGCCCAGCAATGATCACGGTCCATCTTTGCATTCGTCTTCGTCCACACCACCTACGGTATAGAGACCGACCCCTGTCGATCGGACAACCCGCAAGTTCACTTAGGCGAACAGGTCCCGCCTCAGCACGATCGCCTTGAGCGCTCGCCTAGCCCCACAGGTCTTGGATCACCGGTCCCGCTTCCGGGCGCGAGCAGAACTCACAATCCGCCACGCGAGGCCTGCGCCGCCGGAGCCGACCGAGCGGCGCGCGCCACGGGTCCACCTGCCAATAGTTGGTCTCGGCTTGGCCCAGGACTTGACGGACGAGCTCAACCGCCAAGAGCGCCCCGGCCAGAGTCGACACGAAGGCGAAGGGGGTGAGCACCTGGCGACCCTCCGGCGTGCGCAAGGCTTGAGCCGCGCAGAGCTCGCGAAACAGCGTGTCGAACGCCTTGCCCACCAGCTGACCCGGCTCGAGATGGGGGTGGGCCGCGACGATCGTCTTGGCGACAGCCTCGTCAATAGAACCCTGCTTCACGTCCGCCAGCGTCACCCCAAGGCCCTCGGCGATGGACCGCTCGCGCGCCTCCTCGTCCGGCACGTGCTGATAGATGCAGGCCAAACACGCGCTGTCGGTGGGTTGAACGTGCGAATGCACCACGACCCCGCGCACGTCCGTCGTAGAGGCGTCGAGGACCCGTCCGGGCACGCACTTCTGGATCTGCCGGCGCGCCCGGCGGCTATCGACCGTCACGATGGCCAGGGGGACCTTGGCCTTTGCCTTGGCATAATCTCTGAATTCCGCCACCTCGGCGTTGAGATCGAGGTGGAGGAAGTCGCCGGCGGCGTGCTCCGCCAACGCGTCGGCTTTCCACGCGCCGACGTCCTTGTCGGTGAGATAGAGACAGCGGTTTGGGTTGCCGGCCCCCACCTTTTTCGGATCGAGGACGTCAAGCCGGCCGCGGACCGGGAGATGGCGGAGGGCTCTGAGGAACCCGTGCGCCACCGCGCCAGCGCCCACCAGGACCGCGCCGGAGAGATCGATGGGCGCAAGCGACCGCAGGTCCGGAAGTCCGATGTCAAGGGCGCGGATGCGAAGCGGATCAGGGACGGGCGGAAGGCGCGGATCCCCGATCACCGCGTGGAGCGCCGCCCCCGCCGCGGCGCAGGCGCAGATGGCCGCCAGGAGCGGATGCGGTAAGGTCCCCCTCGATGTGACCGGCGCCCTCGAAACAACCGCGCCGGCGGCGTCGATCATCGCATAGAGGCGCGGCGCCTGGGTGCGAGGCGCGGTCGATCCGACCACGACTTCCAGGTCAGCAGCCGCTGGGTCCTCCGTGACAAAGACCGTCCGCTCGAGAAGCTCTGCAATCTCGCCAGCCCAGGACCTGGCTGGCTCGTCCTCTGCCGCCGTGAGCAGCACCCGGCGTTCCAGCCGCTCGGCGGCCGCCTCCTCGTCGACGCCGAGGAGCGCGGCCAACATCCGGGCGTTTTCGGCCGCGGCGCTCAAGGCTGCACGGCCAAGCGCGCGCCCGGTCCTTGATTGGGGGTCAGGATCCATTCACCGCCCTCCGAGAGTTCATAGGTTTTCACGTCGTCCATGAAAGTCGCCGGGGTAGTGGTCTCGGCGAACCTGGGGAGGACAAGCGAGAGGGCGCCGACGTGGCGCACGATCGCCCACCGCGCGTCCGCCTCCGAATGGAAGGCGGCGCCGGGATGGGTGTGGATCTGGGCGGCGACCTTCATGCGCCCCGCGCGCAGCCGGGACATCAGGGCTTTCAGGCTCGCGGGCGGCAGGTGGAAATAGTGGCGCGCGGTCTCCTGTTCGGGCTCGTAGACCTCGCTGATCCGCACGGCGGCGGCGGATGCGGGCGCCAGCCAGAGGGCAACCCGCTCGTGGCCGAGGCGGCCGCCGGCCCGCAGCACGTCAAGCGTGTCGGAGAGAACTGGCGTTGGCAGGACAAGGCGCGTCATCGGGCGGCCCGCGTCCAGACCCGCCACAGCTGGTCGAGAAGGCCCAAGACGTCGTTGCCGGAGCGGCCGCGATAGTTGTCCCACACTTCGGCGCGATGGCTTGAATGGGTGTGAAACTCACGCGAGCCTCGCATGCAGATAAACGGACGGCCCGTCGAAGGATTGGGCCCGGCGTTGAAGATGCTGCCGCCGCCGGCAAAGACGTACTCATACGGATGGCCCGCGCCCCGGTTGGCCGGGATGTGCGCGCCATCCGACGTCAGAAGCTCGATCGACGGCGGCAGGTCATCCCAATCATCGCAGGTAAAGCGCAGGCGAAGCGGCGCCCGGCTCGGGTGCCCGAAAATGACGTCGAGCACCGGGTAAGCGGCGGCGACCACCGTCCATGACCGCCGCTTGACGAGACGCGTGTCGAGGCGGGCGACGTCGCGTTCGAAGGCACCGCGCGCCAGCGCCTCAAGCATCGCCGCCGCCGCCTTCGCGCGGGCTCCAGTTCAGTTCAACCGTGCCGCTGAGGGCGTTCTGGGCAAAGGTCGCAGCCGGATTGATGTCACGGCCATCGACCGTCACAACCCAGTCGGCGGTATCCGTCAGCTCGAGCTTCTTGGCCGCCCGCGCGAGGACGGCGCTGACCAGGGTCTCCGGCGTCACCCGAAGCGCGCCTTCCGCCGGGAAGACGCCCGCCGTGGTGAACACGCTGACCAGCAGGAACTCGGGGCGCTTGCGCCGGGTGACGATGTGCTCGGTCCCCGGCTCGGCGAACGAGACGCTGCCGCCCGGCTGAAGCACGACGTCGGGCTCGGCGCCGCGCTCAAGGACCAACTCGTCATCGGGCGCGATCGAGAAGAGGCTGATGAGCTCATCGACCTCCAGGGTCTCGGCGCACCACACCTGACCGATTTCATCGAGCGTCCAGCTATAGGCCCGATCATCCCGGAAGGCCCGGAACACTGCCCCGCCCTCCGCCTTCAGCTCGATCTTGTCGTCCAGCTCGATGAGGTGGGTGCGGTTATCGCGGATCAAAATGAGCTGGTGCTCGCTCGCCGGCGCGAGGCCCGCAAGATTGAGGATGTCCCGCCCCGACGGATCTGGGTCGCTGTTGTCGTAGGTTTGACCGTTCACCACCACGTGGCGGTGGCTGGTTATGGCCTCGGCCGTCTCAACGTCCATTGTCATCTCCACATCCAATCGAAGCAGCATCGAGACGCTTCCCGACCCTTGACATGTTACAGTCTCGGACTAATCTCACCCAAGAGTCTCGATTTGGACTGTATATATTCGGACCGATCGGCGCGTCAAGTCCGGATTTGGACTGGGAGAAAATTCCATGGAAAACATCGCACCTGACGCCCAAGGGGGTGCCGGGCCGTCGCGGATTCCAGTGGAACTGGAAGCCTTTTTTGCCATCGCCGACAAATGGCGGCTCACAACTGACGATCAGATCAAGCTGCTCGGTTCGCCAGGGCGCTCCACCTTCTTCAAATGGAAAAAGGAGGGCGGCTTGGTGCCACCGGATACAACCGAGCGGATATCTCAGATAATTGGCATCTGGAAATCGCTAAAAATCCTTTATACAGTGGAAGAACGTGGTTGTGAGTGGATAAGAATACGTAATGAATATTTTGAAGGGTCCAGTGCAATTGATATCATGCTGACCGGAGGTGTGGTCGATATTTATAAAGTGAGATGGTATCTTGATGCGCAGCGTGGTGGATGATATTTCCAAAACGAGTTGGTCGGGCGACGGATTTCGCCTGATCCCCTCGCGGTTCCCCCCGGTCTCTGTTTACGAGAACCTTGTGGCCAATGACCGGATCGAGGCACTCGTCGCGGTCGAGAACCTCACCAATCCAAGGCTACAATCCGCACAACGCCTTATGGGGCCAAGCCTTGGCCTACCACCTGATTCGCCGCGACTCCAAAACTGGAATCACGCCCCATTCGCCTATTCCAACCCTGAGGGTAGTCGCTTCTTTCCGCCCGAGCGCCCTTGCCTGGAACTTTCCGATAGTCGCCAGACGGCGCTCGCCGTCTCCGTCGCTCGGCGCCAGACCTTCCTTTCGCGCACTCGCGAGCCCCCGATCGGCCTAGATATGCGAATGCTAATGACACCGGTGAGTGGTGTCTTTTTCGACCTCCGCGAACTGGCCCCCTCCCTCTCTCGTGAAGAGCGATGGAAGATCGGCACCAGCATACCCAACGACGCCGATGGGGTCGTTTTTCGCCCCGCAGAACGGTCGTCGGCGATGTGCGTCGCCATCCTCAAGGCAAGCGTGCTCGGTCGCTCCCTGCAGACGGTCCACTATAGGTATGTTTGGAACGGAACCCGGGTGACAAAGCTCTATGCCTTCGACAACGAGGGAGCCGAGCTCGCGCCCGAAGTCCTCGCGGGCGCGGCGAATGTTCTCGCCGCATAGCGCGCCATCCTAGGCAAGCTCGCCCCCACTCCAACCTTGCAGCGTGACGATCTCGTGGAAGGAGCAGCCAGGTGCGTTGCACACGACGCTCGGGTGCACGCTTCCGTTCGCGCTAACCGCATGGTCCGTTAAAACAATGCCGTGTCCAACCGCGCAGGTCATGTGCGCCTTGAATCTACGCGCAGTCCTTGGGTGACACGGTTTCCAATGCAGCGGCGGCGGATCTTCCCTGCCATCAAACCGCGGAACCCTAATCGGATGGTGGACTCGGCGTCCGCCTGTAGCGTTGCGCGGTGTCGAGACGGCGGACCGGTGTTGGAACAACTTGCGGAGCCAGCCAAACAAATCCTCTGTTCCCCTTGTGGTCACTAGGCGAGTTGAGGCCCGTGATTTGAGTCAACGCACCCGTGGGTCCGCAAATCCCCACGATGCATTGCCGATAGGGCGGCCTACCGTTGTAAGGTGGCGTAATATGGACGAGAAGTTTCAACGAGTTCGTGCGTTGCGCCTGGAATAGGCGAAGGGCTTCACCGCCGCTGCTGCTTGCCTAGGCGGCGGCGCGGAATTTCTTTTCGCCGGGACCGTTCAGCGATCCCCGACCTTTCACATTGACCGGGCAGGCGGATCAGAACATAACGAGAATATGAGAGGGAAGCTTTCGATCAGCCCCTCCAGCGTTACGCGTCACTCCACCGTTTGGGGTTCCGCAGAATCATGATGGTGATGCCTTCAAGCGTGGAAACCGTATGCCGCAGCTAGCCCTTCACTCCGACGGACCAGCGCTAGCGCCAATCTCTCCTCGACGTGAAATCGGTGCCTACGAAGCCCTTTGGCTGGAACAAGGCGCGACCTTCAAGACACTCGCAGAGAAGTTTGCCAAAGACCCCACCGCTCTGCCGTCCGACATGGTCGCACGCGGCCGAGCGGAGGCCTCTGCAAATGAGGTGTTCGCAATCTTCGCCAAAGCGGGCGTTAACAGGTTTGGCGTGCGGATCAATCATGCGGGCGACTATCCGAAGAAGCTGCGCGACGCACGCTATCCCGTTGAAATGCTTTACTATCAGGGCGCTTGGGAGCTGACAGAATCGCGCGCCATCGCCGTAGTCGGCAGCCGCAAGGCCAGCCCGGACGGGTTAAAGCGTACCCAACAAATCGCGCGCGCGCTTGTGAAGAAGGATTTTACCGTCGTCGCGGGTTTGGCTGAAGGCATCGACACGGCGGCGCATGTGACCGCATTGGCTGAGGGTGGCCGCACGATTGCCGTGCTCGGCACGCCTCTAAGCTCCGTCTACCCCGCCGCCAATCGCGAGCTTCAGCAACAGATCGCCCGTGAACAGCTCGTGATCTCCCAAGTGCCTGTGTTGAGATATGAACGCCAAGCGCCGCCGCAGAACCGGCTGTTCTTCCCCGAGCGCAACGTCACTATGAGCGCACTGACGGAAGCCACAGTCATAGTGGAAGCCAGTGAGACCTCAGGCACGCTCACGCAAGCGCGCGCGGCGCTCCACCAGGGCCGCAAGCTGTTCATTCTCGATTCGTGCTTTCTGCGAGCCGACATAACGTGGCCCGCTCGTTTTGAAGCCGAAGGCGCCATTCGCGTGCGGGCTGCCGATGACATTTGGGCGGCGCTTGATTAAACCATGCGACTTTCGGAGATTGATGGCAGCAACCGCGCAGATCACGCGCGCCTTCAAGATGACGACAAGTGCCTGTTCATGTTCGAATACACGAGCGGGCGTGACTATTCGTTCAGCGCTACGAACAATCTCATCAACAATCTCAAGAAAAAGCCCACTGCCAGTCTAGCGCAGCTTCGATACAAAAGCGGCGCGATCAGCGCTTGCGCTGCGGAATTGCGGGAGGCCCTGAACCCCAAATGGCTAGACATCGCTACGATCGTGCCGGTGCCAGGGTCCAAAGCGGCCGACCATCTCGACTTCGACAATCGGATTGAGCGCGTGGCGCAGCTTATTCGGCCAAACGTGGACGTGCGAAATCTTGTCACACAAGAGGGATCGACGACGGCCGCGCACGAGGTGGGCTTGGGCGGCAATCGCGTGACGGTCAACGAGCTCGTGGCGCTCTACAAGATCAATGAGGATCTGGCCGAACCGACGCCGCGCGCGATTGGTGTGCTTGACGACGTGTTGACCGCCGGCACCCACTTCAGAGCCATGAAGATTGTGCTGAGCCACAGATTTCCGGGGGTCCCAATAACGGGCCTCTTCGTTGCCCGCCGGGTGTTCCCGCCCGCCGCGCTCGATTTAGAAGACGTGGAAATTGACTTTTAGCGAATGCCTTGCCCAGTGATCGCTGCAAGAACCTTGCACTAACCACGCTCACCGACCTGACCGCTCGCTGTTCATATTTGATTCCACAATCGCTGGCCAACCTTCGGTGCCCGATGCTCGGCGAGCAAATTCGCGTTCACCTGCTTCCGCAGTGCTTCCGCGACCCCTTTTGTTCCAGGCGCCCGATTTTCCCCTCTTGCTAATCGAATGATTTTATGAGAGAAAATGGCGCACCCGACAGGATTCGAACCTGTGACCTCTGCCTTCGGAGGGCAGCGCTCTATCCAGCTGAGCTACGGGTGCCTTAAGCCATGCGGGCGG
>JAYUBD010000502.1:0-4233 GCA_043740995.1 Caulobacteraceae bacterium
ACCTTTGGGTCGGCTCTGATCGTCAGGTTCCAGCCCTCGATGCCAGCGCTGTCGCCGCCGATCCAGACGCGGCCCTCCGCAGCCAATCCCACGATGCAGGTCATGCGGCGATCCTCTCCGTTCGGAGGATCGAAGCGGTGCGGGCGGCTTTTTCCTGATCGCTCATGCGGCTCGCTCCTCTGGCCTTGGGCTCCAGGCTTCTCGCCATCCGTTCATGAGCTATGCGGCCCTTTTTCGCGGCTTGAAACTCGGGAAGTAGTCGGGATAGGCCTCGGTGATCGACATGCGGGCCGGGCGTCCCGGGAATGGCTCAGGCCGGTCCAGGCCGATGTTCAGCGACGCCAGCGCCTTCATGGCATTGTGCGACTGACTTAGGCGGTGGAACGCCGTCAGGGTGTGCGGCATGAGGCGGCCGTTCGATAGCCTTGCGCCCCAAAGGTAGCTGTCCGCGAAGTCCTCGCCACAGGCGTCTGAAATGCCTGCGTGCAGGCTGTCAGGCACGGTGTTGATGATCCCGTCCATCAGGAGCCCCCTCGTTGAGCGATAAGAATTTCGTTTTCGGCGTCGATCTGGGCGCGGAGCTGCTCAGGGGTCAGGTCTGCTATCGACTTCACCAGGCGGAGCGGCGACGAGCCAACGGCTCGCTCGTCGTCGCGAACGCCACTGTGTGAAAGAGCCTTCTTGGAGGCTCTTTCTACAGTGGATGATGCTGATGCTGATGGGCATTGCTCAAGCATTGCTCCAAGCATCGGGCCGGACATGCTTGAAGCATTGCTTGGAGCATCCTTCGCCCAGCGCTTTTCGGCGGCGATGCGCGCCTTCTCGATCGCCTTCTCGCGCTTCACCCCCCAGCGCTCCAACTCGACCTCGACCCGCTTCTGAAACCAGCGGCCGTCTTTGACCGTGAAGAAGCAGATCAGGACGGGGCGCAGTTTCCGCCAGCGGGCGACCGGTGCGCCGATGATACGCGACAGGGCGCCATCGTCGTCGGGCAGCGGGCCGTTGCGCCAGTAGTGCCGCACCAGCCGGCCATAGGCCCCGTCCTGCTCGCAATCGAGGTGCCGGGTGCCGCTCTCCCAATCTCCGATATAGAGCGGCATCCAGGCGTCGGGTTTGTCCTTGCTCATGCGGCTCGCCTGACGTGTTTGCCCTGAAGGCTTTCGGCGCCCCGCATCCGCCTGGCGTGGGCGCGGTCACCGTGCAAAACCGTCGTATGATCGCGGTTGAGGAACCGGCCGATCTGGGTGAGGCTCTTTCCCAGCCGGCGGGCCTCGTAGCAGAACTCATGGCGAGGGACGATCAGGCGCATCGTTCGGCCCGGCCCCTTCAGTTCGGCGAGCGAAATGCGCCAACGCTCGCACACGTCGTCGGCAACCGCTCGCATGGTTTCGGAGTGGTTCGTCACCAGCATGACGCCATGCCACAGCGATAGCGCCTTCATCCCCGCCCCCCGAACACATCCCGCTCGAGCTGGCAGCGTTCCGTTGACTTGATCGCCGGGGCCAGTCTTCCATCCAGGGCGCGGAGATGCGTGGTCAGTCGTAGAACCAGCCCCTCACCCGCCAGGTAAGCCGCTGTGTGGTCGATCAGGGCAAAGGCGGCGTCATGGGTGTGGCAACCGGCGCAGCCGTCCAGAGCCGTCGCTAGGGCAGTAGCGGCCCGGGCTTGAGCATCGGCTCTGCGGGCAAGTTCCGCGGCGATGGGCTTTCGGCGCTGGGCGGGCTGGATCATGCGACCGCTTCAAGATTGAACGCCGCATCCTTGGGGTTCGACAGGGCGGCGATGTTGCGCCTAGCTTGGGCGAAATACGACGGCTTCAGCTCAAAGCCGATACCTCGCCGCCCAAGTTCGACCGCCGCATAGACCTCTGATCCGATGCCAAGGAACGGCGTCAGCACCGTCTCTCCAGGCAGGCTCCAAAGGTCCAAGCATCGCTCGATCACGTCCAGCTGCAGCGGCGAGATGTGAACCTCGTCCTTCGCATCCCGGCCGCCGCGATATTGCAGTGTGCGCGTCTGCCTGATGTCGCTCCAGACCGGCGAGGCGTAGCGCTGCCAGACCAGGATCGACAACCACTGCTCGTAAGTCCACGGCGCCCGGCCGCTCGCACGTTCGTTCCGCAACTGCGCCGCGTAGGCTTCCCGCGATATATCGAGGCCCTCGCCGTGGAACGACGTGAAGCCTCCCGCGATGGCATGTGCGCCGTTCTCACCCGGCTTGCGGAACGTGACCACATAGTCAGCCAAGCCCATGCCGGACAGGCTGCTGTCTTTCGTGATTTGCTTGTGAAGCAGGCGAAGGCTTTTTGTGCGCTGCTGGGCGACAACCGGGTCTTTCCAGATGCACACTTCGGAGTGGAAGTGCCATCCGGCCGCCTCGTATGCCGCGACGATTTCACCGCGGAAGTCGCGCATGCCGATGAATCCATCCCGGCCCTTGCCGCGCGGCAATTGCATGCAGTGAACCGAGTGGAGACGCCCTGGAATTGTCACCCTCAACAACTCCGCGATCAGGAAGGCGTAGTGCTCCCAAAATGCCGGGCCGTCATTGTTGGATATGTCGCGATCAAACGCGCTGAAGCGATACAGGCCCTCGAATGGCGGTGAATGGATGCCAAAGTGGATGCTGTCGCCGGGGATGGCGCGGATCAGCTCGCAGGCGTCGCCCTGGTAGATGGCGTATTGGTCGGTCACTTCCTGATCGACGGCTTTGATAGCGGCGGTCTGTTTCATGCGGCTCGCTCCAGCCATGAGGGGATGATGATAGGCTGTTTGGGGTCGTAGTTCGGACGATCGCGGACTGAGCCGCGCACCGCTTGCGATGATAGGTCGGCCATGTGCATGACCATCGCCGCCGCCATGCGGTCGGCGTCATGCTCCTTGCGCTTCTGGTTCTGCAGGACATTGCCCTCGCGCTCGCTGGCGATAAAATGGGCATGGACTTCCTGGGTCTGGCCGAACCGCCAGAACCGGCGCGTGGCCTGGTAGACCTGTTCGAAGCTGTCGTTCATGCCGACGAAGCCGGTCCACCGGCAATGCTGCCAGTTCATGCCCCAACCGCAGATGCTGGCCTTCGTGATCAGCGTGCGGATGCGCCCCTCGCTGAAGTCGATCAGTTTGCGTTCCTTGTCCGCCTCGCTATCCGAACCGCGCACTTCCACGGCGCCTGGAATGCCCTTCGCCAGTGCCTCGCTCTCGGTGTTCAGGTTGCACCACCAGACGGCGGGCTGATCGGTCGGGCTGATCGCGATAGCCTTCGCCACGCGCTCGTCCACCGTCTCGCGGCGGGCCGCTAGGCGCTCGGCCATCGTCTCGGCATGGAAGGCGAAAAGGAAGCCTTCGGGGGCTTTCTGGGCCTCCACGATATGGATGTGCCGGTGAAGCGTCGGCAGGTCGTAGCCCGCATCGGCGTATCCAAGATCCGACGGCTTGCGGAGCATCACCGCCCACGACGCCATCCATTTCCAAAAATCGTTTTCGGCGTGGCCCTTGAGCCGCCACTTCTGCGTCTCGCCGCCGTCGTGCGTAAAAAACGTCGCCAGCATATCGGTGTAGGACATGACGCCTAGAAACTCAGCGTGGTTGCCCAATTCCATGAAGTCGTTGGGCGCCGGTGTGGCTGTCGCGGCGAGGCGGAACGGGATGCGCTCGCAGCCTTCGATCAGGCGCGTGCGGTAGTGGCCGTCGTAGCTTTTCAGGATGCTGGATTCGTCGAGGATGACGGCCCCGAACCGCTCAAGGTCGAAGTGCTCCAGCTTCTGATAATTGGTGATATTCGTTCCGCCAGCGCAGTCGATCTGCGCGTGGACGTGGCGCACGCCGTTGACGCTGAATTTCGCCGCCTCGCGCACCATTTGGGCGCCGACAGCGAGCGGGGTTAGGTGCAGAATGTCCTGACCAGTTTCGCGGCCGATGGCGTCGGCCCACGCCAATTCCATCAGGCTCTTGCCAAGCCCGGTCCCAGCAAACAGCGCCGCCCGGCCCCTACGGAGCGCCCACGCGGTAATGTCGCGCTGGAACGGGAACATGACCTCCAGCAGCGCCGGAACGTCCACGAGGCCCGTTGACGGGTCGCTGATCGCTTTTCGGGCGAGGAAGGCTTCATAAGCGGTCATACGGCCCATGCCCTGAAAGCGCGGTTGGCCCTGACGCGCTCACGGTCAGTCGCGGAAACGGTGAGACAGATCGCGGCGTGGGCTTTGCACATGCCCCGGCGGTCAACCGGGTTGCAGCA
>JAYUBD010000503.1:0-4202 GCA_043740995.1 Caulobacteraceae bacterium
GCGCCCCCTCCGCCGCCGCCCCGAACGCCACGCCCAGCCGATAGGCGCAATCGGCCATGTCGGAGAGCTGTCGGCTGCGGGCATCGGGGCTGGTCATGAGTGAGAACAAAGATAGAACATCTGAAGTCCGACGTCAAGGGCGAGCCGTCGAAGTCGCGTAGGTGTCGTTTTCTAGCTTTTTCGTTGGCGGGGCGGAGGTGGCCGGCCCTCCGCCACCTAGTGGCTTTTCCCGGCAGACGAGCAGGGCACTTCGCTGGCCGTCCAGTCGAAATCGTAGGTGGTCGGCACCTTCTCCCCGCCGCCGACAGACGCCTTTTGACCCGCGGGCTTGTAGGAAATCCAGCCCATGCTGTTGTCGAACGCCGCGATCCGCCCATTGTCGCGCTGCGCAACGGCCGCTTCAATTTCGGGCTGTTCGACGCGCGAGCCACGCACCATGCGTATCGATCCATCGCGCAATTCCCACGCGCGATAGTAGTTTCTCCCGAATACCCGTGTATCAAAGCTTGCTTTTGATGACCATTGCTTCGCCTGTGTTGAAGTTGGCAATCTCACCGTCGTGACATGGCAATCATATTCGGGCTTGGTATAGAATGGCACGCTTGGATTCTGATCGGCCGAGCGGACACGCCGCTCGGGTGGGCTGAACCCACCGCCAGGCAGGGCCAGCGACTTTGCGCCAGCGCCGTCATCGTCCC
Organism: Caulobacteraceae bacterium; assembly: GCA_043740995.1. Taxonomy (GTDB): domain Bacteria; phylum Pseudomonadota; class Alphaproteobacteria; order Caulobacterales; family Caulobacteraceae; genus Acaudatibacter. The sequence continues at coordinate 699 of JAYUBD010000503.1, forward strand.
AGTTGATCTTTCCGGTGCCACTGATCGTGAGGATGCTTGCCCCCGACTTTTGATCGTAGCGCCATTGAACATCGTCGATCGCCTGCCAAGTGTCTCCTATCGCGCGCTGACGGAAAACGTCCTGCAGCTGTCCGGCTGAAACGGTAGAAAATTGTATCTGCTGTTGCAGACCCTTGACCCCACGAACGATATTGGTCGACACAATCCGCGCCGGCTTGTCGAAGCCAGCGCGCGCATCGATCTCAAACAAGCTGATTTCGTCCGGAGTGGTCGGGGGCTGCCACTCCATTTTCTGGAGATCACCACCTCGCTCACTTAGCGGCAGCACCCAGTTGACTGGGAATACCGGCCGCGCGCTCGGCGGGGCCACCGGTGGGAGTGTTCCATCCAGCCAATAGACCACCCCTTCGATATGCGCCCGCACGAGCACGTGATCGAAGTATTGCGGGATCGGCAGACGCTGATCGAGGCCGTCATCGGCGCCGGTTGAGCTCACAAGCACAGGTTCTGCATCAATCCCGAGCTCCCTAAGCAGGGCGAGCAGCAGCGCGGTCTTCCCTTTGCAATCCCCAAAGCGGCGCTGCCAGGTCTCTTCGGCCGAGGCTGGTGTCAGATTACCGGTGTTGAGGCCGACATAGATGTATCGCACGTCCTGCTGGACGAGCTTCAGCGCTGCACTCGCCCGCTCCAGCGGACTCGCGTGCGTTGTGGCAATACCACTGGCCTCCCGCTTGATCGCGGAATGGGCGTCCAGCGTCGCCGCTTTCGCATACAGCGGCGCGAATTGGCGAGATAGGGCCGCCCAGTCGGCGAAATCGGTATACTCCACAACGCGTTGCCACCGATAGCGCGCCGGCGCGTCCTTCGGCGGGGAAAGGACCGCCGGGTTGTCGAACCGAAAATCAACCGCGTGATCGCCAGCCAACATTGCTGCCGTCATGTCGGCGGTCATCTTAAGGTAGGGCTTGTGGCCGTCATCCCAACCCAATCCCAGATGATACCGGCCGGGAGACGGGCTCGGCGTGACGACGAGAAGTCCAGCTGCCTTGCGGCCAAGCGTCGGGTCGTTCCCAAACGTGGTAATGTCCACCTCAAGCTCATCTCCCACCCGCAGGTCGGGAACACGCAGGATCGCGGTCAGCGTTCCGTTGATCTTCGCAGCTTCCAGCTGATCCTCGCGTCGCAAAATCTCGAAGGAAGACGTTCGTAGGACATCAGTGACTTGGCCGTCGCGAAAGACCTTGATGTCATGAACGATCGGCGCGCCCGATCTTGGGTTCCAAGCGATCGAAATGTTGCCCAGAGGCAAGGCATTCGATTGAAGGATCTTGACGCGATAGCCGAGATACTGCGCCTGTCCCTGATCGCTAAGATGAGTTTCCAAATCCTGACGCCGCATGAACAAAGGGCCGCTGACGTTCTCCGGCACAGGCAATAGCGCAGACGGTGCGACCCACGCCGGGGAGGGACCCCGGCGCACCTGTTCCGTCTGCGCGCACGTGGAACTTGCGACGAGCATAGACGCTATAAATATTCCTGAAATGCGCACCGCTTCCCCCCGATTGGCCCCATTGTGGCTGGAGCGATGTCGCTTTCAAGTAGCGTCTGCTTCGTACGCAAGTAAAACAGTTCCGCGGAGGCGGTCGTTTGGCTACACGCCTCCGGTTCCTGTCACATCACCGGACTCGCGCACGAGCGTGCCGACGGTCAGGGCGAACATGGACAAGCTTCCGCAATGGGATCGGCGCGTTGAACCACTCGTTGGGATGAACAGAACCCTACTGGAAGTCCGCTTTCCCCCGATTGTGTTGAAAAACTCCGGCTTGTGACGGACCCAGACTGCTGATTCACTTCGGGTATCGGGGGCTGGAGTGAAGCTCATGATGGGCGAGCGGCGGGTGGATCAGGCGGCGCTGTTCTACGAGTTCTCGCTGGAGCGGCACGTGCCGGCCGAGCACATGCTGCGCGCCATTGACCGGTTCGTGGACCTTGAGGGCGTGCGGGCCCATGTGGCGCCGTTTTACAGTTCGACGGGCCGGCCCTCGATCGACCCGGAGCTGCTGATCCGGATGCTGATCGTCGGCTATTGCTTCGGCATCCGCTCCGAGCGCCGGCTGTGCGAAGAGGTCCACCTAAACCTCGCCTACCGCTGGTTCTGTCGGCTGGGCCTGGACGGCGATGTGCCGGATCACTCGACGTTCTCGAAGAACCGACACGGCCGTTTCCGAGAGAGCGATCTGCTGCGCCAGCTCTTCGAGACGGTCGTGCGGCGCTGCATGGCCGAAGGGCTGGTCGGCGGCGAAGGCTTCGCGGTGGACGCCAGCCTGATCGCGGCCGACGCCAACCGCCAGAGTGGGGTGGAGGGCGCCAAGGGTCTCGATCCGGCGCTGTCGAGCCGGGCGGTAGACGAGTATCTGGCCGTGCTGGACGACGCCGCCTTCGGTGCGGCCACGCCGGTGACACCCAGGTACCTGGCCCCTTCCGACCCCGCCGCGCGCTGGACCGCCGCCAAGGCGGGACCGGCGTTCTTCGCCTACTCGACCAACTACCTGATCGATCTCGATCACGCCGTCATCGTGGAGGTGGAGGCCTCCAGCGCCGTACGCCAGGCCGAGGTCACGGCGGCCAAGACCATGATCGACCGCGCCCAGGACCGCTTCGATCTGCATCCCGAGCGCCTTGCCGCCGACACCGCATACGGCTCGGCCGAGATGCTCGACTGGCTGGTCACCGAACGCGGGATCGCGCCGCACGTGCCGGTCTTCGACAAGTCTCAGCGCACCGACGGGACCTTCTCGCGCGATGACTTCGACTACGACGCCGATAACGACATCTACCTCTGTCCGCAGGGCAAGCCGCTGACCACGCGGGGCACGCTGGTGAACGATGGCGCGACCCTGATCTACCGGGCCAGCAAGCGAGACTGTCAGGCCTGCGCCCTGAAGCCGACATGCAGTCCGAACACCCCGGCGCGGAAGATCCCCCGCAGCCGGCATGAGAGCTCACGCGACGTCGCTCGCCGGATCGCCACGACCCAGGCCTACGTGACCTCCCGACGACAGCGCAAGAAGGTCGAGATGTGCTTCGCCCACCTCAAACGTATCCTCAAGCTCGACCGATTGCGACTCCGCGGGCCCTGCGGAGCCCGCGATGAGTTTCTCCTCGCCGCCACCGCCCAAAACCTGCGGAAACTGGCCAAGCTGATCCCGGTCCAGGCGCCTCTACCGGCCACCTGAGAGGACGGGGGCCTCTACAACCTCGCCGGCGCTTCGACCCGATCACGCCGGGGCCTGTCGGAAGGTTGAGTTTTTCAACACAATCCCCCCGGCGCAGACGTCGAGCGCGGCTACTCCAGTCCAAGGCGCGCCGCGCCGTGGGAGAGGCTGGGCGGGACGGCTGAAGGGTGGAGGGGCTTGAACCCCCTCCGTCTCGATGCTGCGCATCGAGCCACCTCCCCCTCAATCGGGCTTCGCCCTGGGGGAGGATCTGGGCGCCTCAGTAGGC
>JAYUBD010000504.1:0-4185 GCA_043740995.1 Caulobacteraceae bacterium
CCCCCCCGCAATCGACAAACTCGCCCGATGCGTCTGACCGAAGAAAAAATGGTGGACGCGGCTGGGATCGAACCAGCGACCCCTACGATGTCAACGTAGTGCTCTCCCGCTGAGCTACGCGTCCTCGGCCCAAAAGCCGTGGGGGAGGGGTGCGGGGATATACCCAAGGCGTCGGCGGCGTGCAAGCGGACTCTCGCCGCGGACTCCGGTCGCTCTGGGGGCCCTTCCCGGCCCGGCAGGCTCACGCGGGCTCATTGCAATTGTTAACAGTTACCCGGCTTGCTTCGCGCCCTGGCCGATTGTTAATCGGGAGGCGGGGCCGGTGACGCCGATTGAGCCTGAACCGAAACACCCCGCGACGTAACAAAAGACGATGGGCCGCCATTCCGATCCCTGTGATTGGAGAACGATATCTCATGGCCGAGCCCCGCACGAGGGAGATGGGTTGAAATGCGGATCGCTATTCTGGACGACGATGCCGAGCTTTGCGAGCACATCGCGCGCCTTATGCGGGACGCCGGCCATGTGGTGGTGGCCGTGCGCCGAGGCGCCGAAATGTTGAAAACCATCAAGCAGGAGTCGTTTGATCTTCTACTGCTGGATTGGGAGGTGCCGGATCTATCCGGCTTGGACATTCTGGCCTGGGCCCGCCGCAATATCGACCCCATGCCGCCGGTGATCATGATCACCTCGCGAGTTGGCGATCCGGACATTATCGCCGGCCTGAATGCCGGGGCCGACGACTATGTGACCAAGCCCGTGCAGGACGACGTTCTGAAAGCCCGCGTCGATGCTTTGCTGAGACGGAGCTATGCCGATCAGAATCGTAAGATTGAAACCTTTGGAGACTACCAGTTCGACATCGCGGCGAGTACGATTAGTATAGCGGGCCAGGCCGTCGTGACGACGGCGAAGGAATTCAGCCTGGCGCTATTGCTGTTCCGCAATCTGCATCGCCCACTGTCACGCGCCTACATCATGGAAGCGGTTTGGGGCCATAGTCCCGATCTGATGACCCGGACGCTGGATGCCCATGTGTCGAAAATCCGCGGTCGGTTGGGCCTGCGTCCGCAAAATGGGCTAAGGCTGTCCTCGGTCTACAGTTTCGGCTATCGCCTGGAGCGACTTGAGACGGCGGATCGATCTCTGGAGGAGGCGCATTGCCACTAGACGGGCGGCCCTGGAGCGCCTTGGCGCTGTGGCTGGCGACGGCCTCGCCCGTCGCCGCCGCGGCCCCTCTGGCGACCGCATCGCCGCCGCCTGAAGACACCACACCCTATCAGATCCTGTCCGGCGACACGCTGAGCGGTCTGGCTCAACGCTATTTGACGCACCGCTCGGACGCCTCGACGGTGAAAACCTTCAATCATATCCGCAACGACCGCCATTTGCGGATCGGCTCGACCCTGAATATTCCGACGGCCCTGTTGCGGACCGAGCCGCTGGATCTGGGGGTCGACAGTTTTTCCGGCCCGGTCACGGTGACCATACGCGGCGTCGCCAGGCCCGCCGCCCGGGCCCTTCGCCTGCATGAAGGCGATCGCGTCGCCACCGGCCCCGACGCTTTCGTCTCGCTGGGCTTTTCCGATGGAACGCGGATGAGCCTGCCATCCCAGACATCGGTGATCATCAGCGCGCTGCATCATGTGGTGCTGGGCGATGCGGTCAATCGCCGTATCCGGATCGATCGGGGGCGGTCCGACTATGACGTCACGCCGCTGCGACACGGGCGGGACCGGTTCGAGGTCAGCACCCCGGGGGCGGTGGCCGCGGTGCGCGGCACGGAATTTCGCGTCGGTTACGATGAGACCCTGAACCGATCCGTGCTCGAGGTGTTGGGCGGGCGGGTCGCCGAGCGGGGCGCATCGACCGCGGACGCGACCCTGGTGGCGGAGGGCGAAGCGGCTGTCCGGGGCGCCGAGGGCAGGATTTTGGTGAAACTGCCGGCCGCGCCCGCCCTGTCGTCGCCCGGTCGGACGCAGAACGACGAAATGGTGGTGTTTTCCATCGCCGGGCCGGCGACCGGCGGCCAATATCATGTGCAGCTGGCCTCTGATGCCGGCTTCACCGACCTGTTTGCCGAAACCATGGCGGATGCCGGGGTCGCCAGGTTTTCCGGCGTGAAAAACGGCGCCTTGTTCGTGCGGGCCACGCGGATCGATGACCATGGCGTCGAGGGCCTGCCGGTCGTCTATAGTTTCGAGCGGCGCCGCAGCACGCTGGAGGCGGGAGTCGCCCCGCCACCGGCCGGTGCGCGGCACAAGCCGTTCGCCTTCAAATGGCGCGGGGCCGGGGAGGGGCAAATGACCTATCGGTTCGTGCTGGCCCGCGACGCCGCCTTGAAGGACCGGATCGTCGATGAAGCCGGCCTCACCGGCGCCGAGATCACGGTGATCGACCTGCCGCCGGGGGCCTATTACTGGCAGGTCGGCGTCACCCAGCGGGCGGACGGCAAGACCTTTGGCCGGGCGCTGAAGATCAATTCGTTGATCATTGCGGACCCCAAGGCCAAATAGGCCGCAATGGCCCGATCGCGGTTTTCCACCCATTGGATCGCGGTGGGGCTCGCCCTCTCCACCCTCGCCGCCGCCTTGTGTCTGACCGGGGCGGCGGACCGGCTGGACAATATTGTTTACGACCTGACGCTGCAGGTCTCCGGGCGGGCGACGCCCCGCAATATCTTGATCGTCGCGATTGATGACCGCAGCCTCGCGGCGCTGGGACCCTGGCCCTGGTCACGCCGGCTGCACGCCGACTTGTTGAGGCGGCTTGGGCCGCAACAGCCCCTGGCCATCGTCTATGATGTGTTGTTTGTCGCGCCCGGCAAGGATGCCGCCCAGGACGCGGACCTGGCCGGGGCCATGCGCGCGGCGGGCCGGGTCTATCTGCCGATGCTGTTGACCATCCCGGGCATGAACGGACGGGGGGCGGACCCCCTGCCTCCGGCGCCGGTGGTGGGCCGGGCGGCGGCGGGCATTGGCCATGTCAGGGTCGATCCCGACGGCGATGGCGTGGTGCGCCGGATCGATCTGGCGCTCGACGGCGACCAGCGCTGGCGGCATCTGATCGCCGTGGCCGCCCAGACTGTGGCGGGGCGGGCCGGGAGCCCGGCGCCCTCGGGCCGGCGTGCGGCGACCCAGCCTGTTCGCCGCGGCGAAACGGTGATGATCGCCTATGGCGGACCGCCCGGCCATATCCGTCGGGCCTCGTTCGTGGACCTGCTGCGTGGGGAGGTTCCCGCCGAATTCGTGCGCGGCGCCTATGTGCTGGTCGGCGCCACGGCCCCCGGCCTTGGGGACCAGTATTCCACGCCGGTGTCGCAGGGGCGCGAGATCATGCCCGGCATCGAAATTCAGGCCAATCTGCTGGATACCCTGCTGACAGGACGAGGGGTGCGCGAAGCGCCGGTAATCGCGCGGATCGCCATCGCCCTGGCGGCGATCTGGGTGCTGCTACTGGGCTTTATCCGCCTTCGTCCCGTCGCGGCCGCCTGGCACTGGTTGGGCATGATGGTCATCACCATGGTCCTGAGCGCCGGGCTGCTGGGCCTCGCCCATATTTGGCTGCCCCCCGGCGCGACCCTGCTGGTTCTGATCGTGGCGCAGCCGCTCTGGGCCTGGCGCCGGCTCAGCGCGGTCAGCACCTATATGCTCGAGGAGTTGTCGCGGTTGGCCAAGGAGCCCGGCCTGTTGGCCGGCCCGTCTGTTCACAGGCTGGGCGACGATCGCATCAAGACCCAGATCGACCTGATGGAGGACACGGTGGCCCAGGTGCGCGCCCTGCGGCGCCTGGTATCGACCGCCATCCAGAACCATCCCGACGCCACGGTTCTGGTGGATCAGGCCGGCGACATCGTGCTGGCCAATACCGAAGCGATCCGGCTGTTCAAGCCACGGGGCGGTCTGCGCGCCCGGCATATCGAATGCTTTTTCTCGCTATCAGGCGCATCGCCGAGCGGCGATGCGCTGTCGGCGTTTGGTCCGGCGGCTTTCGAGGATCCGGCGCATCCCTGGTCCGTGGAGCGGACGGGCGCGGACGGCAGCGTTCGCGAAATCCGTCATGTCGCGTGGCTGGATGACGCCAGACCCGTCGGTTGGGTGGTTCGATTTTCCGACATCACCGCTCTGCGCCTGGCGCAGAGACGGCGCGAAGAAACCCTGCAATTGCTCACTCACGACATGCGCG
>JAYUBD010000505.1:0-4154 GCA_043740995.1 Caulobacteraceae bacterium
CGGCGTTTCGCCAAACGACCGGCGTCCTGGTGGGCGCCTCGCTCAGGTGAAGACCGGTCCGCTGACGGCGGGGATTGCCAGGGTGCGCGCCGGCAGGGCGGCAAGCGCGGGACTGGCCGCCGCCTTGTCGAAGGCCGCCAATATGCTGTCGAATCGCGCCGCCACCGCTGCTTTGAATTCGGGATGGGTGAAGATGTAGAGGTCGCCATCCTTGATCCCCTCCACCACTCTCGCGGCCACCGGCTCCACGGGAATCCCGCTGAGGACCGGAGAGGGCGCGGCGTCGGCGGCGATTTCCGGCCGATCATCGGGCCCATAGGCCGCCCCCCGATTGCGCCGGCTCTCATGGATGCGGGTCTTCACAAAGCCCGGGCACAGAATGGAGACGCCGATATTGTGTTCGGCAAACTGCATGGCCCAGCCTTCGCTCATGGCCACCACCGCGAACTTGGTGGCGCAATAGGGCTCCATGCCCGGCGGGCTGACCATGCCGGCCATCGACGCGGTATTGACGAAATGTCCACCCTCGCCATGGCTGATCATCAACGGTGCGAAGATTTCCATGCCATGCACGACACCGTGCAGATTGACATCCACCACCCAGCGCCAATCGTTGGCGGGCACCGTGCCCACCGGTCCGCCGGCCCCGACCCCGGCATTGTTGCAAACGATATGCACCTTGCCGAATTTGGCGATGGTTTCCAGCGCGGCGGCGCGTAAGGAATCCCGGCTCGTGACATCGGCGACCACGCCCTCGGCGCGAACCTGGCCGGCGCGAAGCTCCTCGACCGCGGACTTCAGCGTGCCCGGCTCGACGTCGGCCAGCATGACCGACATGCCCTCGCGACCGAAAGCCTTGGCCATGGCCAGGCCAATTCCGCCGGCGCCGCCGGTGATGAAGGCGACCTTGCCCTTCAGATCCTGCATTCGGCTTTCCTCTCCTGGTAAACGTGTCGGCCCGGTATCGACAGCGACGCGGCCCAGGTCAAGGCAGCGGTCGGCCCAGCGGTCGCGACGCCCGCGTTGCGCGGTAACACCCAAAGCCTTAAAGACACTCCCGCCCCAGCCCGAAGCGAGTGACCTGCCGATGTTTATCGAGTCCGCAACCCTGCGCCGCGTCCAGGCCTCGGCTACGGCCGCGGCCAGCGCCAAGGCCCGCGCCCTGCGAGCGTCCGGGCGCGACATCATTTCCCTGGACGCCGGCGAGCCGGATTTCGATACCCCGCAAAACATCAAGGATGCCGCGGTCCGGGCGATCCGGGACGGCAAAACGAAATATACCGATATTGACGGCATCCCGGAACTGAAGGCCGCGATCTGCGCCAAGTTCGCGCGGGAAAACGGCCTGACCTACCGGCCCAGCCAGGTGAATGTCTCGCCCGGCGGCAAACCGGTGATCTTCAACGCCATGATGGCCTCGCTCAATCCGGGCGACGAGGTGATCATCCCCGCCCCCTATTGGGTCAGCTATCCCGACATGGTGCTGCTGGCCGGCGGCGAGCCGGTATTCACCGCCACCCGCCCCGAAACCGGCTTCAAGGTTGAGCCGACCGTCCTGGAGGCCGCGATTACGCCGCGCACCCGCTGGCTGATCCTCAACTCGCCGTCCAACCCCTCGGGCGGCGCCTATACAAGGGCGGAGCTGGCCGCCCTGGCGGCGGTGCTGATGCGTCATCCCCAGGTGTGGATTCTCACCGACGACATGTATGAGCATCTGGTGTTCGGCGATTTCGCCTTTTCCACCATCGCTCAGGTGGAGCCCGGCCTCTATGACCGCACCCTGACCATGAACGGGGTTTCAAAGGCCTATGCCATGACCGGCTGGCGTATCGGCTATGCCGCCGGGCCCGAGCCCTTGATCAACGCCATGCGCAAGGTGATGAGCCAGAGCACCTCCAACCCCTGCTCGATCTCGCAATGGGCGGCGGTGGAGGCCCTCAACGGGACCCAGGACTTCATCCGGCCCAACGCCCTCGTGTTCGAGGGGCGCCGCGACCTGGTGGTTTCCATGCTCAACCAGGCGGCGGGCCTGAACTGCCCGACCCCCGAAGGCGCCTTCTATGTCTATCCCTCCTGCGCGGGCCTGATCGGCAAGACCGCACCGAGCGGCCGCCTGATCGCCAACGATTCCGACTTCGCTGTCGAGCTGCTGGAAACCGAAGGCGTCTCGGTGGTGTTCGGCGCGGCCTTCGGCCTGTCACCGTTTTTCCGCATCAGCTACGCCACGTCGAATGCATTGCTGGAGGAGGCCTGCACGCGGATCCAGCGGTTTTGCGGGCAGGTGCGGTAGAAGAAGGTGTAGAGCCGGCGCCGCGGCTTGCAACGCCGAACCAGGGCCGAAGACTGGCTCTCAATCAGGGCAATTCGCGATCTATATAAACAGAAAGGCCGCCCTGCGGCGGCCTTTCCTTTAGATGACGTACTATCGACGGCGCGGTTAGGCGGCGGCGACCGCTTTCCGACGCAAGACTGCGCCCGCGAGCCCGAAACCAACCAGCATCATCGCCCAGGTCGCCGGCTCCGGAATGTCACTTACGATGTGGTAAAATACATCTTCACCGCCGCCTGAGTTGCCCAGTGCGCGATAGTCAGCGCCATTGAGAAACTCCGACCCGATCTCAAGAACATTAAAGTCGGTCCTGAAATTGAAAACCGACTCATGATCAGAGAGGAAGTCAATGTGCAGCATGTGATCAACGAAACTGTAGTTGAACAGCACCACGTCGCTCTTGTCATCCCCGGTCGGGCCGGTGCACGCCGAACCGTCGGCGGCCGCGCCGAACTCGCAAAGCCCCACGGCGCCGCTGAAGAAGGGGGCAAATCCGTTGTCGTTGCCGCCGAGGCTATCCTGCACCTGCAAATCGTAGGACGTGACCTGAAGGGGCGTACCCGAGGAATCAACCCAGGTCGGGTCGCTGCGCGACGCAACATGAGCGGCCGTCGTTTTCAAATCGCCCTGAAGGAAGGAGTGGAACGACGCTGTTATATGGCCGTCTTCGTCAAAAAATACCTTACAGCTTCCGCCGAAAGCTGAGTCGCAACCGAGCAACTCATCCGAAGGGGCGCCGAAGATCGGATCGGCCACCGCCGGTTGCACCCAAAATGCTCCGAGCGCGAAAAACACACCAAGAAACTTGTTCATAGTAATCCTCCCGTTTCCGAATTTGTCGCACACAATGTGCCACTGGCCGTAGCCAATCGCCCTCGCGATCTACGATCCACCACGTCCCGTCCTAAGCTCTAGCTCGTGGCGCGCCGCACCGCAAGCGAAAATTGGTAATTGTGTGGCTATGGCGCGCTCTCATTTAAGCGAAACTGGTCCGGGCGGTGTTTTCAGAATTTAACCCGTCGCAAAATGCAATATGACAGGATACTCCCCTCTAGTGAGATAGAATCAGGAAGACTGTCTGAGGATCGGCTGAACCCGAATAGAGATATGTCGGGGGGATGTTAGGTAGAGGATCCGTAACGTCGGCGTCTCGCCTGCCCTTACCAGGACGAAGCTCGCCGGCGTGGACGATACGATTAGCGGGATGCCGGCGCTCCGACGTGCGAGGTGAATTTGCGGGCTGAGATTGGCCCTTGATCAAAACAAGCCCCGCGTTATCGTTCTTGCCGTGACCTCAATCATCAATCTGAACCGCGCGCGCAAGACGCGCCGGCGCGCCGAGGCCGAGGCGCGGGCGGCGGAAAACCGGGTCAGGTTCGGGCGGCCGAAGGCCGAACGCGCGGCGGTCGATCTTGAGCGGGCCAGGACCGATCGGGATCTGGACCACAAGAAGCTGGACCCTTGATGGGCCTGCAAAAACGTTCGCTGGTGCTGGCGGGGCACGCCACATCGGTGGCGCTGGAGCCGGCGTTCTGGGCGGTGCTTGAGGCCATGGCGCGGTCCGAAGGCGCGACGCTCGCCACCCTGATGGCGCGGATCGATCTGCACCGCGAGGGGCGCCCCCTGGCCTCGGCCAGCCGGCTGGCCGCGCTGGCCTTTGCAGGCCGCTTGCAGCAGTCAGCAAACCAGCCGTAAGATCACATGACGTGTTGTTCTCTCTCGATCGGCGACGAACCAGGTAAAGGTCGCCCGTTCAATCCGATCAGCCGGTGCGAATCAGTTGCGCGGGTGGTCAGGCGCGATAAGATCGAGACATCATGGCGAA